>JBGPBD010000037.1:0-6183 GCA_041481045.1 Bathyarchaeia archaeon
ATCCTCGTTGAAGCCCTCCTAATTGCTTACTTGCTGAAGAACAGAAAAGAAGAATCCGAAGAACGATAATCACCTAATGGGAATGACTGTGCATCATACTTCCGATGCGCGAAAATGATGAGCGCGCGCTGTGCCAGAGTATATGTTTTTATCCAAGTTTCAAAACTGTAGGATTTTATAGGGAGAGACTTTGAGCGAAGAACAAAAAGAGCACGCAAAAGATGAAAAGCAATTGGAAGAACTGAGCAATGCCCTAGAGGAAGAGAAGAAGCGTTCGGAAGATTATCTTACACGATTGAAGTATATGCAGGCGGATTTTGAGAACTACAGGAAGAGACTTGAACGACAGATGGACGAGGTGAAGAAATACAGCAATGAACGCCTTGTTGCTGAACTGTTGGATATTGTTGATGAATTGGAGATGGCCATCAAGTCCGCCTGCTCTTCAGATTCAAAAGAGACCCTGATTCAGGGCGTTGAAATGACGCTTCACAACCTGAAGAAAATACTCGAGAAAGAGGGGGTTTCTCCAATAGAGTGTTTGGAAAAGCCTTTCGACTCTTCGAGACATGAGGCCGCATCCAGAATTGAAAGAGACGACGTTAAAGGATCGACTGTAGTTGAGGAGATAAGGAAGGGTTATTGTATGAAGGAAAAGGTAATTAGACCAAGTGTCGTTAAAGTTGCTGTCAAACCATTATCAAAATCACAAAAGGAGTTGAACCCAAATGAGTAACGTGAAACCTGGAGAAAAAGTGTTAGGCATAGACCTAGGCACAACAAATTCTGCAGCTGCCATTTTCGAAGGAGGACGGGCAACCGTAATCCCAAGCGCCGAAGGCCCCACAATGGCAGGCAAGATGTTCCCCTCAGTCGTGGCCTTCACCAAAGAGGGACAACTATTGGTCGGCGAGTCAGCAAAGAGGCAAGCAACGGCTAATCCTGAGGGAACCATATACGAAATAAAAAGAAAAATGGGCACCGACTACAAAATCACCATAGCTGGAAAGGAATACACCCCGCAACAGATCTCAGCGTTTATACTGCAGAAAATAAAGAAGGACGCTGAAACCTACTTAGGCGTCCCCGTCAAGAGGGCCGTAATAACCGTTCCAGCCCACTTCAATGACAACCAGCGTCAAGCAACGAAGGACGCGGGGGAAATTGCCGGCTTCGAAGTTATGAGAATAATAAACGAGCCGACAGCAGCATGCCTTGCATATGGAGTTGACAAACTCGAAAAGGAGATGAAAATACTCGTCTTCAGCTTCGGCGGCGGCACCCACGACGTTACTATAATGGACTTCGGCAAAGGTGTCTTTCAAGTGCTCTCCACCAGCGGAGACACACAGATCGGCGGCACAGACATCGACAAGGCAGTGATGGACTATGTCACAGACGAGTTCAAAAGACAAACAGGCATCAACCTTCTCAACGACAAGACGGCAACAGGCAGATTGAAGGAGGCAGCCGAAAAAGCCAAGATAGAATTGTCGACGTTGATGACCACGGATATCGACTTGCCTTTCATATATTCTGATGCCTCTGGACCTAAACACATGCACCTCACGTTGACTAGAACCAAACTTGAGGGACTAGCCCAACCAATAGTCCAAAAAACTGAGAAAACCATGATAAAAGCTCTTGAAGATGCAAAGCTGACGCCTAAGGACATAGACAAGATAATTCTTATCGGCGGAATGACGAGAATGCCATTCGTACAGAGATTTGTAGAACAGATAATGGGAAAGCCGGCTGAGAGGGGCATAGACCCAATGGAGTGCGTAGCTGTTGGCGCCGCCATACAGGCAGCAGTGATTACAGGAGAGGTGAAAGATCTCCTGTTGCTCGACGTTACGCCACTATCACTAGGCATCGAGACTCTCGGCCACGTATCCACGAGAATCATCGAAAAGAACACCACAATCCCAACGAGAAGAAGCCAAATCTTCACGACCGCGGCAGACTTCCAAACAGCCGTCACGATCCACGTGCTTCAAGGAGAGAGAGCCATGTCAACTGATAACGTTTCACTCGGCATGTTCAACCTCGAAAACATTCCACCTGCGCCGAGAGGTGTGCCGCAAATAGAAGTAACGTTCGACATGGACGCAAACGGAATATTGAACGTGACAGCCAAAGATCTTGGCACGGGCAAAGTGGCAAAGATCACCATAACGGCCTCGACGAAACTCTCCAAAGAAGAAAAAGAAAGGCTGACGAAAGAAGCGGAACAGTTCGCCGAGCAGGACAAGAAGAAGAGAGAAGAGGCAGATCTCAGAAACAACGCCGATAATTTGATCTACACTGCAGAGAAGACCAAGAAGGACTTGGGCGACAAGCTTACCGAAGACCAAAAGAGCAAAATTGACGCGGCAGTCTCCGCGTTGAAGGACGCTCTTGCCGGCACTGACTTAGATAAAATAAGGACTATGTCTGAGGAACTCACTAAGGTGCTTCAGGAAGCTGGACAATCGGTTTATCAGCAGGCCTCCGCGGAATATGCAAAACAGAAAGGGCAAGCTGGTCCTGGGCCTGCCGGTCCCAGCGGCGACAAGGTGGTTGATTCAGAGGACTATAAGGTCAAATAGGCCTGAGTGGCAGTCTTGAGTCTAATGACTGCATCAAGCCTTTGATGGTAAACAAGATGGCTGCCAAAAGGGACTACTACGAAGTTCTGGGAGTTTCAAAGACTGCGGCTATGGATGAGATCAAAGATGCATATAGAAAGCTGGCCATGCAGTACCATCCTGACAGGAACAAGTCACCTGATGCTGAGGAGAAATTCAAGGAAATATCTGAAGCGTACGCTGTTTTGTCAGATGATGAGAAGCGAAGTCAATATGACACGCTTGGTCATCCTGGGTTCGATCAGCGCTATACTAGGGAAGACATTTTCAGGGGAGCCGACTTCGAATCTATATTCAGAGACTTAGGGTTTGGATTCAACTTCGGCGACGTCTTCAGCTTCCTTTTCGGTCGCGGCGACATGGAAGAAAGGGTAACAAGAGGACGAGACCTTGGCTACGAACTGGAAATCACGCTTGAGGAAGCTGCAAGAGGGGTGGAAAAAGTGATAGAAGTGCCGAGAACCGAGAGATGCGATGTCTGCAACGGCACAGGAGCCAGTCCTGGCACGACTCCGAAAGTCTGCAGCAGATGCGGAGGAAACGGACAGGTGCAGAAGGTTCGAAGAAACGGTTTCTCAATGTTCGTGCAGGTCGTAGCATGCCCAGACTGCATGGGCAGGGGCCTTATCATAGAATCTCCATGTAGGGTGTGCGGAGGCACGGGTTTGCAGAGAAGAAAGAGAACAATCACCATCAAGGTGCCCCCAGGCATAGACGATGGATTCCAACTGAGACTTCGAGGCGAGGGAGACATGCCTCCAGAAGGAGGAAATTCAGGAGACCTGTACGCGCTCATCCACGTGAGACCGCATCCGTACTTCAGAAGAGAAGGAGACGATCTTCTGTACGATTTGACAATAGGATTTCCTCAAGCCACACTGGGCGCAGAAGTGCCAGTGCCTACCCTCGAAGGAAACGTTAACCTGAAAGTCCATTCTGGAACACAGCCTGGAGAAATGGTTAAGCTGAAAGGCAAGGGCATGCCAAGACTAAGGGGATTCGGCAAAGGCAATCTACTAGTGCGCATAAACATATCTGTCCCAGAGAAGCTGACCCAACGACAAAAAAGCCTCCTTGAAGAACTGTCCAGAGAATTTGATCAAAACGCCCAGTCAAAAGAACGCAGGAGATTCTGAAACTTCACGCCTACTAGCTGACGATAATGATCGTCAAAGAAATTCGTTCAAAGACCATTCTGTCTAAATCAAAGGTTTTCGACTACACCATTAACCCTTACATTGGTTGTCAGCACAGTTGTACTTATTGCTATGCGCGATTCATGAAAAGGTACACTGGTCATAAGGAGGAATGGGGAGAATTTGTTGACGTTAAGATCAACGCTCCCAGCTTGCTGCAACGGGAAATAGAAAGAAAAAAGGCGGCTAGAATCTGGATAAGCGGAACATGTGATCCCTATCAACCTCTCGAAAAGAAATACGAACTAACGAGAAAATGCCTGGAAACTCTTTCAAAACACGCTTGGCCTGTTATCATTCAGACAAAATCTTCACTCGTGAACCGCGATGTGGATTTGCTGAGAAAAATCAACGGTGTTGAGGTTGGACTTACCATTACTACAGCTGACGAGAGGGTTAGAGAGATGTTTGAACCCAATGCATCATCTATCAAAGAAAGGATTGAAACATTGCTGAGCCTTCGATCTGCAGGCATCAGAACTTTCGCCATGATTGCGCCATTACTTCCGAAAGCTGAAGGTCTAGCAGAGCAGTTGAGCGGAAAGGTGGATTACGTGCTAGTTGATAAAATGAACTATCACTATGCAGACTGGGTTTACAGGAAATTCAAACTAGAATATGCGATGACAAGCAGCTTCTTTGATCTTAAGAAAAAGGAACTCGCCAATGGCTTTGAAAAGGATAACATGCCCTACCGATTGCTATTTTAGCTATCATCATCGCCGCGCAGCTCTTCGTACTTCGAGTGGCGAGCTGCCAAGACCACTCATCAAATGAGGAATGAAAATGAAAGACAAGCTTACCTAGCAACTCGCCTAAGCGGCGATTGAGTGGTCTTATTTTAAGTATCTTGCGAATCACTAATTCGGATTCGGAATTCGTATTCTTCTAATGAGCCTTGAGCAAGTCTATTCGCAGTATTGTTTCGTATGATTTCGAGGGACTATCGTGAAAAATTGCGTGCCGGACGATTTCAGAAGAGGAGTATTTGAAAGGCGCCTATATTGATACGACTAACACTTCAGGCAAATGAGCGACTAATGAAAAACTTAAATTCACTTAATATGTTTCTCGTAGCAATGTAGTCGCTCAGGTGGCAACATGTCAGGCAAAGCGGTCATATTAATGGGTTCAGAACGTGATCTTGAATTCTGTCGTGAAATAGCCAAGTATGCGAAGGCCCTGGGACTAGAATATGAATTTCGCGTTGCTTCGGCTCATAAAACTCCAGAAAGAGTCTTGGATGTCTTAAAAGAGTTTGACAAAGAAAAGGTCGTCTACGTAACTGTTGCCGGAAGATCCAATGCGCTCAGTGCCTTCGTAGATGCGAACTCGACGAAACCCGTTATCGCTTGTCCGCCATACTCTGAAAAGTTTGGAGGAGCAGACATTTACTCTTCGCTCAGGGTGCCAAGCGGAGTAGGCTCCGTGCTAACGATTGAACCGGAAGGAGCGGCTATTGCGGCTGCGAAGATTTTTGCTATTGAGGACAAAGAGTTGGCAAAAAGGGTGCGAGAGTATCAGCAATTGAAGAAAAGCGAGATTGAAAAGGCCGACGAATCTGTTAAGAAACTGAAGTAGTGCATCGGACATGGGAAGCGTTAAAGACCTTGATGTCATCAGGAAACCGACAAAGGTAAAAATGGGTATCGGTCGATTCAAGTTTTCGGATCGCTACTCGGTTTTTGACTGGGGCGAAATGCCAGACCTGATTGAAGGAAAAGGCGAAGCTCTCTGCACGATGGGAGCCTACTGTTTCGAGAGGCTTGAAGAAAAGGGAATCGGGACGCATTACCGTGGCCTGGTTCAGCAAAATGGGAAAGTTGTGCACTTCGATGAGTTGGAGCGGCCTTCAAGTGTTATGGAGATAAACTTGGTCAATGTATACAGACCGAAAGCAATCACGCATGAAGGAAAACTCTCGTACGATTATGACGTTTATACTCCGAAGTTGAAAAACTGTCTGATCCCGCTGGAGATAATCTATAGAAATGGTCTCCCCGAAGGCTCATCTGTTTTCAAGAGGCTTGAGCAAGGCTCTGTCACTCTCAAGCAGCTGGGCCTTGACCACTATCCGAAGAGCGGTGAGAAGCTCAGAAAGCCGATTTTTGATGTAAGCACGAAGCTTGAGGACAAAGACCGATACGTTACATGGGAAGAAGCAAAACGATTAGCCTGCATTACTCACGAAGAGCTGATTCGAGTCAAAGATTTGCTCCTGACGGTTGACGAAACAATAACACAGATTGCATCAAAAGCACGTTTAGAAAACGAAGATGGAAAGATAGAACTAGCTTTTGACAATCAAAGAGAACTCATGATTGTGGACGTCGTGGGCACGCTCGACGAGTGCAGAT
>JBGPBD010000038.1:0-6070 GCA_041481045.1 Bathyarchaeia archaeon
CTCCTTAAGGCTCATTCACCCTTCGCTCCTCATCATTGCTGACGGGAGCTGCATCTACTTTATGGCTTTCAGTAAGTCGCCAAACTATTCCAGAAGCAGATTCGGTAGATATAAGGATTACGTCCTGAAGAACGGGGGAACAGAATCATGATTCTAGTTTGGCTTACCTACCTTCTTTCGGTCTCAGGCATTCGGAAAGGAGGCCTGTAGTCTCGTTTTAGAACACGCGAAGGTGTCGGATCCTATCGATGTTTTGGGAACCAGACACAAAACCATTCGCTCTTATGCTTAGATTGGCCTAAATCATGTATCTGTAGCAAGAGACGCGTGTTCAACCATGGTCAAGCTGAAGCCCAAGAAGCAAATCGATGTTTACCAGGAGGTTTGGAGGAAGTATAGCTCTCCGATCATGGATGGGAAGTTGGAGCCTCTGGAGGAGAGTTTTACTTGGCATGGTAGGGAATGGGCAAATCAGAACAACCCGCCACTTTTGGCATGTGTGTTTAAGATACCTTCAGAATTTTGGGAGCCTATTCAGCTGGTTCAGGCGGAGCTTGAGAGAACTGATTTGAGACAAAGATATTATCAGCCCAATTATTTTCACGTTACTTTGGAAGAGTATGGATGGGAAGATGAAGTAAGCTTCGAACATATTGCCGAGACGATGAGAGAAATGCTTTCTGGCTATCGACCGTTCACCATTAAGCTGAAAGGATTGAACTGCTTTTCAAGAACTCTTTTTGTGCAGGTTTTCGACAGATCTCGAAGCTTTTCTAGAATGTACAAAGACATTCACAAGAGGTTCCCAAATTTGAAGGAAGAGCATCCTGAGTACATACCTCATCTGGCGGTTGCAGATTTAGTGACAGACGAAGCTCATAATTTGATTGCTTTCATAGAGAAGAGGTACCGAGAAGAGCGGATTGGGCAAGTCAATGTAGACAGAATCCACATAGTGAGAGCAAGGCCCTATTTGACTGTAGGCAGAGTCGAAACAGTCGGAATAATACCTTTGAATAGTGCAAGAATTGGACGAGTTTTTCAGGGAGGCATTTGGAGCCTCCGCCGGGATTTGAACCCGGGACCTTCAGCTTACAAGGCTAACGCCCTAACCTCTAGGCTACGGAGGCAATTTGTTCGCTGGTTTATTGTCAGTGTTGTTAAAATTAAGCTATTTGGCTTTTGTGGAAGGGTTAGAAATGTTGATTGGAGATTCATTTTATATTTTACCTTTCAAATAGCAGAGTATCGTGATGATCGTTGCGGCAATTTGTTTTGTACTCGCGTTTGGGGAGAACTGATTCGAGATTTGCCAGTTTGCATGACGCGGGGCGGTTGGACATAGTCTATGAGTGCATTGTTGCCAGCTTGTTTTTGAGTCATGCCGTTCGGAAGGATGTGGTTTTTCATGCTGTGTTGAACGGTCCGCCGAGTCCTCCGGTGCATTTGAGAATTGATGGTGACATTGTTCATGACGTGCGCACGGATCAGCAGACATGGCAGCAGATTCTTAAGAAGGTGCTCTCTGGAGGGGCGCATTCAGGGATAACTGTGAGCAGAACGGGTTTTGAAGCTCTGCTGAAGGGCATGGTGGATGAGGCGTCCGTGTATGTTCTTGAGGAAGGCGGAAAGGGCATAGCTGACATTGACGTAGCTGCTAATTCTGTGTTCGTGTTGGGCGATCACATCGGTTTGCCTAGGAAAGTTGAAGCTTTTGCGTTGCGTAGAGCCCAGAAAGTGAGTCTTGGAAAGCGACCATACTTGGCGGCTTCATGCATAACGGTTCTTAATTACCTTCTTGATAAGAGAGAGAATCTCCTGTAAGTTTCAGAATGAGCATCTGCATACTGCTTTGAGCTTCGCTGAAAAAGGTTAGAACGGGGAAGGTGATGAAGCACAGAAACTGAGGAGGCTCCGCCCAAAATTCTAGGTCGCGATACGAGATTGAAAGAAGAGCATGGTTTCTCTCATATATCTTTTTTCTTGATTTGGTAGGAAAACAACATTGGGTTGGTCACTTTGGACTACGGTGTTTCACACTATGACTCTTGGTTTGCAGTTGAGATTGCTGGTTCGTGTTCGCTACTGAACCTCTAGTTAGAGGTTGTTGGTTTTGAAGTGTTCGTAGCCTTTGGGTTTGATGCTGCTTGTTTTTCCGTTGATGCGAAGCAGTACATGTTTTTGGGCGGTTGCTTTGCCGATGCATAGGAGATGGCAGCCGACTTTTTCAGTTGCCTCTTCGGCTTTTGGCCAGAGTTCGGGTCTGATTGTGGTTACGAGTTCGTATTCTTCGCCGCCGTAGAGGGTTAGCTCGGTTGGGTCTAGGTTGTTTGCGGAGGCGAATTTGGCTGCTTCGTGGGCTGTTGGAAGTCTATTTATGAGTAGGCCCACGTTGCTTGCTTTGGCGATTTCGTGTAGGCTCCAGGCTAGGCCGTCGCTTGAGTCGATTGCTGCTGAGGCGGCTCTTGTCTTGCTGAGGGCTAAGCCTTCTTTCAATCGTGCGTGTGGCATTAATACCTGTTCGGTGAGGGTTTTTCGGATGTCTTTTGTTGTTTTGAGGTTTTCAGATAGGATTTTGAGTCCAGCGGCGGTTTTGCCGAATGGTCCTGTAACGGCCACAATGTCTTCAGGCATTGCTCCACTGCGTAGAACTAATTCAGCTTTGTTGGCTGTGCCGAAGACTGAAACGTTGATGATGAGGTCTGAGGCTTCCCCTGTGTCTCCGCCGATGACGTATGTGTCATATTCGCGTGCTCCGGCGTTCAGTCCCTTTCCGATTTGTTGTATGTTTCTTTCTGAGAGGCCTTTTGGCAGTCCGAGCGACACCATGAGTGCTAGTGGTTTTACGCCTTTTGCCGCGAAATCGCTGATGTTCATTACTACGGCTTTGCGTGCTGCTTGCCATAGGCTCATGGTTTTTGGGACGTCTGTTTTGCCGACGAGCATGTCAGTTTTCAGTACGGCCAGCTTGCTTTTTCCCGTGTCGTATGCGGATACGTCGTCGCCGAAGGGTATTGCCATTTTCGGCGCGAGATCTAGCTGGCTTTGTATGATTTCGATTATTCTTCTTTCGCCCAATATAGTGTCTGTTTTCATTAGGTTTTTCCTTCGGCTTTTGGGCTCGTTTTAGTTATTGGTTTTTTTCGCCTGCGTCTTGATTGGCAATGCTTAAATCTACGACGCATGTCGATATGTGAGTTTTGGAGTAAAAGCGTTGCTGAAGATTAGATCATTCAGAGAAGCGCGCTCACTTTGTTTTCTGCGTTGATGCAACTGCTTGTGCGTAGTTGGCTTTTCTGTTTGTTGTGAGATGGTGAGTCTTGTTTGTTTTTGTTTAAATAGATGTGTTGTGAATTTTCGGTGTTGTGCCTCGGTAGCTCAGCTCGGTAGAGCGGCTGCCTCGTAAGCAGCAGGCCCCGGGTTCAAATCCCGGCCGAGGCTTTTATTGTTGGTCAAATCTTTCATTTGCAATCTAAGAAGTGATATAGAAAATAGAGGGAAATTGACGTATACAACTACAAGTGGAAACTGTAGCTCGCCTAGGACAGCATTAGGTCTATTTGTAGCTATCGGAAGGCAGCAAGCAGCCATACTGGCTTCTGATGATTGATATTTCGCTGAGGGCATGGGTCAAGAGAGTGTAGACCTGTTACAACTAGATTCTGAAGAGGCTTGCCAAGGGTGTTCGAAAGAATTTTAGGGCAGCGGGGGAAGCAGACATCGTTAAGCTCGTGGCGCGCGGTATTCATGTTCTGCGGCAGCTAAAAGGTTAACAATCCCACGAGGAGTTAACGGAACCTTTCTTCGCAATACTTATAAAGTCTTGTCGATATGCATTGAAATATATATCGGGTGAGAATAGGATGAAAGCGTGGCAAAAAATCATGCTGGCAGCAGTTGCTGCAACTATAGCAGTAATCGCAGGAACTTCGGCCTATTTGGATTTTTCTCCAAGGCCGCGTTTGACGATATCCACAACTACGAGCCTTTACGATACCGGATTACTCGACGCAATAAAGGCGCAGTACCAGGCAACCCACAAGGTTGACATTTACTTCTCCCCGCAAGGAACTGGGGTAGCTCTCGCAAATGCCGCAGCTGGAGAAGCTGATCTAGTTCTCGTTCACGCGCCTTCATCGGAATACCCTTATCTTGCGAATGGCATCCTACTCTGTAGAAAAATCATCGCTTGGAACTACTTCGCAATTGTTGGACCGAGTTCTGACCCAGCGAAGATCACGGGCAAAAACGCCACAGAAGCATTGAAAAGCATACTAGCATTTGGACGAAACCAGACAGGAACGATAATATGGGTTTCGCGAAATGATGCCTCTGGCACATATACAAAAGAGGTAAGCCTTTGGAAATCGGCAGGCTACAATTGGACAACAATATCGAAAGAATCGTGGTTTACAAGCACAGGCCAGGGCATGGGTGCCACTTTACAAGTGACTGACCAAAAAAACGCATACATGCTTTCAGACCTCGGAACATATCTTGAGTTTTATCAGAGCGGCACGGTTCATCTGGCGGCGCTCACAAAAGGTCCAGATTACTCCCTGCTTAACGTCTATAGCGTTTACGCCGTAAACCCACAAAAAGTCAGCAACGCTAGCTTCAGTCAAGCTATAACATTCATAGAATGGCTAGTTTCGGACGCAGGTCAACAAGTAATAAGCACTTATGGCAATTATTCGCAGCCTCTGTTCTATGGTGCAGTTCAAGCCCTCAAGAACAACAGTCCACAGCCCGACGTTTCTTGGATAAGGCAGTACGCCTTCTTCAATGGCACGGAATGTCCAACGCAATATCAAGATGATCATCAAGAACTCTATCCTTAGAGGCAGTATGATTGGACCAGATATCAGACGGAATAGTGAAAGCGTTACAACTAATCTTTTCTGGTGATCCAACAGTCTACGGCATCGTCTCCCGCTCCCTTCTTTTTTCAGGAATAGCCACAATTCTCGCCGTGCTCTGGGCAACACCAATTGCAATGCTTCTAAGCTTGGAGAATTTCCCCGGCAAGTCAATAGTTAAGGGCTTCTTTACAGCCATGATCGGCATGCCCACTGTGGCTTTAGGCTTGTTTCTCTGGTTGACCCTCTCAAAGACCGGGCCATTGGGATTTCTTGGTTTGCTTTATACCCCAGGAGCTATCATTTTAGGCGAGGCATTGCTCGTGACGCCTCTGATCGTAAGCATCGCGACAAACGCCATTGAAGCTGTTGATCCAGAAATGATGAATCTAGCCAGGACCCTGGGCGCTTCAGAGTCTCAAGCTTTGACCGCCGTTTTGAAGGAAGCGATCAACGGGATTATTTTTTCCAACGTTGCAGGTTTCAATCGAGCAATTGCAGAGTTGGGAGTTGCTTTGATGGTGGGTGGCAACCTCGCTGGTTTTACTGATGTCTTGACGACTGACATTTCGACTTTCAATGCGCGCGCTGACTTTGCCTCAGCGATTGCCCTCGCCATAATTCTTCTCCTGATAGTTTTCGGCATAAACATAATGATAATCATCGCTAGAAATCCAAGAGTCCTCGTTACCCTCGGCAGGATGGGGCAGTGAAGCCTCAACAAGATGTATTGGTCAGATGCCAAGAAATGACCGCGTTAGCAGAATTAAAGAACTTGACGAAGTGCTTTGGTAGCCGAAAGGCGCTTAACGACGTAACGTTGCAGATTGAAGAAGGCGAAATATTGGGATTGCTTGGCCCCAACGGGTCTGGAAAAACCACCTTGCTGAAAGTGTTGGCTTTTTTGGAAAGGGTCGATGCTGGCGAAGTCAAGTTTCAGGGCGAGACGGTTACGGAGAGAAATTCAGAACGAATGCGGCTGCAGAGTACGATGGTATTTCAGAAAACTCTCTTTCTTGGCACTACAGTCTTCAACAATGTTGCCTACGGCTTGAAAATGCGGAAGATGCCCAGAAGCGTCATCGAAGAAGAAGTGGGGAACGCGCTGAAGCTTGTGAGGCTGGAGAGCTTCAAAAAGCGTTCAGCTAGGAAACTCTCAGGAGGAGAACAGCAAAGGGTAGCTTTGGCTCGGGCTTTGGTTTTGAAGACCA
>JBGPBD010000039.1:0-6013 GCA_041481045.1 Bathyarchaeia archaeon
AGGATGACACGAAGGAAAAGTCTGGAAAGAGAGTTTGAAGCTAACCAAAATTGCAGGGAAGGAAATTTCACCGGTAAACACGTGTCCAAATTCTAACCACCAATAGCAACATCCCAATTCAGTCTTCTTTGGCTGAAATAAGCTCAGAATAAGGCTGAAATTGGAGTGCGGGGGGTGGGATTTGAACCCACGAACCCCTGCGGGATAGGCTCCTGAAGCGTTCGCGCACTTTAAGAGTGCTCTACGCCTTTGACCAGGCTTGGCGACCCCCGCAGCATTAGTTGGATGTTGTGCGGAAATGTTTAAGAGTTGCTGTTCGCTTCTACATGAAACCGGTGTTATCAATTGCCAACACACGGTTCACTCTCAAAGGCAGGAAAGGTCAGAGGTCAGACTCCGAAAATACAGCCTGTTGAAAAAAGAAGCCCGACTCCGCGAGTCAGAAACAAGCGAAACTACGAGAAAAGAGTAATGCTGCAGAGAAAGTCTGGGCAGAACTGGGTTTAAACGAGCTAGGTTTTTATTCTCAAAGGTTTAGACTGGAAGAACATGCTAGAAGCGACACTGGCTATTCTAAATGCGCATGTAGTCACCCTGAATTCAACGCAACCAAAGGCAGAGGCAATAGCAGTTTGTAATGAAAAGATAATTGCCGTAGGGTCGAACAGGCAAATCCAAAAATACGTAAGCAAAGCGACTAGAGTGATTGATGCGAAGAACAAGACGGTTGTTCCGGGACTGAATGACTGCCATGTCCACATGACCGGTTTTGGTCAGTTTCTCCAAACACTGGAACTCAGAGACGTCAAGTCCATAAACCAGCTTCAAACCAAACTGCGCAAATATGCTGAGACGCAGCCTAAAGGAGCGTGGATTCTGGGAGGACGATGGGACCAAGAAAAACTTGTTGAAAAACGCTACCCAACCTGTCATGACCTTGACGCTGCTGTGTCGGACAGACCTGTCTTCTTAGTCCGCGTTTGCGGCCACATAGGTGTTGCTAACAGCAAAGCATTGCAAATGGCGGGGATAACGAAACAGACTGCGATCGAAGGTGGAAAAGCAGACCTTGAGACTAAAACCGGCGAGCCCAATGGGCTACTGCGAGAAAACGCTTTAGGGCTCGTTTGGAAGGCCATCCCGAAGCCCAGTCAAGAAAAGCTTGAAAATGCATGCATCTTAGCCTGCAAGAAAGCGGTCGAGGCTGGACTCACATGCGTCCACTGGATAATAGGGTCTCGAAAAGAGATAGACATCATATGCAGATTGGATTCCAACGGAAAGCTGCCGTTGAGAGTATACTTAGGTATTCCGGTGGAGCACTTGGATTCGTTGATAGACTTGGGATTGCCAACTTGCTTCGGAAGTGACATGGTCAAGATAGGCTTTGTCAAAATCTTGGCTGACGGTTCACTCGGAGGACATACAGCAGCGCTGAAGGAGCCTTACTCTGACAAACCGGAAACATGTGGCATAATGCTCTATTCAGAAAAGGAGTTGGATAAACTTGTACAAAAGGCACACAATGCTGGTCTACAGTTGGCTGTTCACGCAATAGGCGACTACGCTGTGGAAGTTGTACTGAACGCTTATGAAAAAGCTCTTAAGGAATGTCCAAAGAAGGATCACAGACATAGGATTGAACATTGCTCCGTTCTCAATTCTAAGCTGATCAAAAGAATGAAAGAGCTAGGATTAGTCGCCTCTGTTCAGCCGCATTTTGTGGTCTCCGACTTCTGGGCCACTGACCGAGTTGGCAAGACGCGGGCACGTTGGGTTTATCCATTCAAGACTCTTCTGCAAGAAGGCCTAACGGTTGTCTCGGGTTCAGACTGCCCCGTCGAACCCATAAGTCCTATTCTAGGCATCTGGGCAGCCGCGGAAAGAAAAAGCTTCCCACGAGAACGCCTAGCAATTGTAGAAGCCCTGAAGACGTACTCTTTGAACGCTGCTTACGCTTCCTTTGACGAGGATAAGAGAGGCAAAATTGAAGTTGGCAAACTCGCTGATCTAACAATCTTGTCAAGTGATCTACTCAATATTCCATCGGATGACATCAAGTTGACCAAAGTGGAAATGACCATCGTCAACGGCAAAACAGTCTATTCTAGGAGCCATGTCAAGAAGAAGCTTTAGCCTTTTTGGCCTCAACATTTCTGAAGAACATGAAGTATAATGAGCTGGCTATGAAATAGGCTACAGTCATGTAGACGAAAGGCGTGAAGTAGTCGTTTTGTGTCATCATTGCGCCTGAAACTGAAGCAGTCACGGCTCTTGGAATGTTGTCCGACATAACCATCAAACCATTCGTCGTAGCACGCTCTGCCGGAGTCACCGACTCCATCTGGAATGTTGTCCCTATTGGACCTGCCATGTTCATCAGGGCGGTCCGCGCAATGTAGGAACCAGACGCCCAAGTCAAGTTCGGAGAAAGAGACGTCAACATGATGAAAGGCATCGAAAGGTACTCGCACAATACCACGATCCGAGCCTTCGTCAGTCTCTTTGACAACACTGGCGTCACAAGAATAGCTATTCCCAACGTTATGTTGCCCAAAGCCGAGATGATGCCTACTTGCCCAGCCGTGGCCTTATGTCTGTCTTTGAAAAATGGGTTGACCAGAGGTACTACAAAGCCCGCGCCAAAACCTATCAGAGCAGTTGGGATCATGAACTTGATGATAGTCCTTGAACTCCTTATGTTCTTCAGACTTAATAGGTCCACCATTCTCTGCATCTCCAACTTTCTGCTCTGATTTACGAAAAGAACTGGAAAGGCAGCGGCAAGAGTCAGAACAATTGATATCGCCAATGACATTCGGTATCCCACTGCCGAACCATCAACCCCGGTAGACAATCCCAGCGAAGCATTAAACAAGTCAGGCATCAAACCGCCAACGTAGCTGCCCACAACCGCCATAATTATCCCCAACGTCGACTGAAGGCTGAACAGATACGTGCGCTCCTCGCTACTGCTGTTCTCCACCATAAACGGTGCTGAGGCAACCCATGCTACTGTTCCAACCAAACCTGAAGCGAGACTTGCAACCAGTAAGCTTGTTGGCTGCAAAACCAGAATCTGAGCAAGACCTGCCAAGTTAGCGGACAGCCCTATCAAAATGGCCTTCTTAGGACCAATACGCTCGCAGAGCAAACCTGCCGGTAGCGCAACAAGACCAGTTGCGATGGCTCCTACAGTGAACATGTTACCGATGAAGTCCATTTGAAAACCCACTTCGCGCAGATTAAGATATAGATAGAACAATACTTGCCAGATTCCAGAACCCAGGCCTTGAAAAACAGTGGCCACAAGAAAAAGCTTGGCGTTGCGACTAAGCAAACCCAGATGATGAACATATCGCCGGACCCCAGAGGGAGGCTGCAAAGCTTTTTCCACCAACGAGATTCGTTACCATAAATCGTATGGGCATAAATATCTTCTGAAGATCAAACGAGTTTATTTCTATGTCCGCGCAAGTGTATCCGTGGTTGAGTCTGGCTTGAGCCCAAAAGCTGCAGCGAGAGAGATCATTGAATCACTGTTCTGCTTACCTGAACCCACCACCAATGATCTTGGTCGCATCAAGATTCATGTTGCAGGAAAATATCAGCTTGCAAGAATGCCTTCAAACTCCGAAATAATAGGTGTGCTCCAAGCCAAAGAGAAAGCAAAGCTTCTTCCCCTCCTAAGAAGAAAAGCGACACGCACCATCTCAGGAGTCACGGTAGTAGCTGCAATGACAAAGCCCTACCCATGCCCCCAAGCTGAACCATGCGCCTACTGCCCGGGCGGACCAGCCTTTGGCGTCCCCCAAAGCTACACTGGCTTTGAACCAGCTGCCATGCGCGGCTTACAAAACGAATTTGACCCCTACATGCAGGTCAAGACACGCATTCATCAGCTGAAAGCGATAGGTCACAAGGTTGACAAGGTTGAACTAATAATAATGGGCGGAACCTTTCCAGCTACTCCCATTGACTATCAAACATGGTTCATTCAACGTTGCCTGGACGCAATCACGGGCACTGAATCAGTGAACCTTGAAGAAGCAAAGAAAAACGCAGAGGCATCCAGAGTTCGAAATGCCGGCATAACGGTTGAAACGAGGCCTGACTGGGCCAAGGAAACTCACGTTGACCAAATGCTCAGCATGGGCGTGACGCGCGTAGAAATTGGCGTCCAAAACCCCGACGACAAAATTTACCAGCTAGTAGGAAGAAAACACACTGTGCAAGACGTAGTCGAAGCCACGCGCATAATGAAGGATTCAGGGCTAAAGATTGTGTACCACCTGATGCCTGGAATGCCTGGTTCAGACAAGGCAAAAGATCTGGAAGCCTTCAGGAATATTTTCTCGAATCCCGATTTCAAGCCAGACATGATCAAGATTTATCCATGCTTGATCTTGAAAGGCACAAGAGCCTATGAGTGGTACTCTCAGGGAAAATATGAACCGTATTCGACAGAACAAGCCGCAAGTCTGATTGCCGAAATCAAGAAAATGGTTCCTTCATGGGTGCGCATAATGCGTGTTCAACGCGACATTCCTGCCCCGCTAATCGTTGCCGGAGTCAAGCGAAGCGACCTCCGAGAGGTGGCCCGCCAGAAGTTGAAGGAGCAAAACTCAAAGTGCCGATGCATACGCTGCCGAGAGGTAGGGCACAGTTTTGTTGAGGCCAATTTGAAAAAAAAACCAGACGATATCAAGATACTAACCGCCAAATACCAAGCGTCGAATGGCGAGGAAATCTTCATTTCAGCAGAAGACCCCACTAATGATCTCTTAGTGGGCTATCTGAGACTCCGCATACCATCAAGCAAGGCTCACAGACCAGAAGTCAGAGCAGAACCATGTTCTATAGTGCGTGAGCTTCATGTCTATGGACCGTTAGTTCCTGTGGGCAAACGCTCAGCAAAGGCATGGCAACACAAGGGTTATGGAGGCATTCTATTGGCTCAGGCAGAGCGCGTAACGAAAGAGGAGTATAATTTTAAGAAGATATTGGTAATAAGTGCTCTTGGAACCAAACGGTACTACATGAGATTTGGTTATCAATATGATGGGCCTTACATGTCAAAGATGTTGGAGAACTGAAAATGAGCAGAAAAGAGAGTTCTGGTTATAGCGGAGAAGCCCTTCAAGTTCTAACAGAGGCTAACGCTGAGATAGGCGACAAGATACGTGTCTCGAAAAAAGGAAAAGCTTACGAAGGAATACTGATCCCCAGATCTGAGTATGGCGATGAAAAACATGTCGTAATAAAATTGAAAAGCGGCTACAACGTTGGCATACGCGTAGGCCCAGATACCAAGATTGAAAAGATAGGAGAAGGAACCAAACCTACATTTTCTCCACCCCCACCTCCGAACCAAAACCCAGCGCTTCCGCAAGTAGTAATAATAAGTACAGGTGGAACCATAGCCAGCCGAGTGGATTACAGGACAGGAGCCGTGCGACCAGCACTCTCAGCCAGCGACCTTTACAGTGTTGTTCCAGAACTAGCCGACATAGCACGTGTAGACGCGCAGATACTTTTCAGTCTCTTCAGCGAAAACATAACCCCAAAACATTGGACGGAAATCTCCAACGTGATTGCCAAGCACATAAATGAGGGCGTCAGCGGCGTTGTCATGGCGCATGGAACAGACACCCTAGGCTATACCGCCGCTGCTCTGAGTTTTGCCCTGCAGAACCTGCCCGTTCCAGTCGTGCTCGTAGGCTCGCAACGATCAGCGGATCGCCCTAGCTCTGATGCTGCAACAAATCTGATAGGCGCGGTGACTGCAGCGACCAAAGCACCTTTTGCTGAAGTGACTGTTGCTTTTCACGAAACACCGTCAGATACGACAATAGTACTTCACAAAGGGACTAAAGTCAGGAAGTGCCACACGAGCAGAAGAGACACATTCAAGTCTGTGAACGCCTCTCCGCTAGCCAGGATAACAGACCAGAAGATAATCATGGTAACCAAGAACTACAACAAACGCGATCCAACCAGAAAGCTTGTTTTG
>JBGPBD010000040.1:0-6004 GCA_041481045.1 Bathyarchaeia archaeon
GGTTCTGATCGTATGAGATTATGGGCGCCTGGGTCGAAGACTATTTTTGTTTTGTGTTCTTTCGCCGTTTTTGCAGCTTTCAAGATTGCGGTTCGCTGTGGTTCATTAGCAAGGGAATAGCCCGAGAAATAGAGATATTCAGATCTCTTGATGAGGTCGACTGCGTGTTCAACATCATGTTCCGACAGTGTGTCGTTTGCCCCCCTAAAAACGCAAAATGATCTCTCGCCGTCTACCTCTAACTCTACTAGGGCAAGTCCTGTGAAGAGCCCGTCCTCATAGAAAATCTTGGTTGTCACACCTTTGGTTTTCAGGTTCTCTTCGTAGAGTCTGCCCCAACAGTCGTTTCCGGCCTTACCGATGAAAGCGGTTTTTCCTCCTAAAAGTGATAGTCCGGACGCGACGTTCCCGGCTCCGCCGAAGTCAATCTTGGCAAGATCACAATAGGAAGTACCTCCTTTGAGGAAGTGGATAGGGTTCGTGAAGTTTCCAACATAAACGTCAAACATAACGTCTCCTATTGCAACGCAATCGAATCGACCAGTCCGAATCATAATTGCAGCATCTCCTCCGTAGGTTTGCCTTGTCCACATCAAGCGACATCAAGACCAGATTGGCATTGTATTTTTGAAGATGCCAAGTTCCTGCGCAAGAAGTCTACGAAACAGGTCTTACATACGCAAAGTTCACGGCTCTTGAATTATCAAAGCGCGTGTTGGCGCATATGAAAACTATGAATGAAGCGTGCGCTTGTAGGATCCATGAGCGGCCATGCTTAAGACGCGTAGGATTCTCTTGTTTTGTGTTTGTGTTTTCTATCATGATTGCTAGGGTGTTATCGCGAAGTTTGACACACGTCCGTTATCATATATCCTGTTCAGCCAAGGACTTTGGGTCAAGTTGTTGATTTCTGCAGAATTCAACATTATAGATGTTCCATTTTGTAGGGTGAAAGACAGGTAGTCAGGGGAATATGCTAGAAGCACAAAATAGTCTAATATGCTGCGGTGTAGCAACGCTATCGTATCAGACGCGTTTGCGCCCCTTGGTAGCATACAAATGCGGTTGCATATCAAGCACAGTGAGAAACCTCTTGCATCGGACGCGAAGACGGCGCTTGAAGTTGTGAATTGTTTCACCCAGTCAGAAAACTGAAAGTCTGAGAGAGTGAAATAAGCGCTAGTATGAGTAAACGAGAATATGTACTGATCTCGAGACAATGCTGCTTTTGAGGAATAGAGTATTGGAGATTGGAGAGTCTCAAGAAGAAACAAACAAACGAAAACCATTGAAAGAAATTTGCCGATTCTCCTTCTTGAGAGTAAGGAAATGAAGATTGCGATGAAAAAGGAGAAGGGAAGCAAGGCTACGTGCATTGATCTGTCCAAGTCAAACAGCAAACTCAGATTTGGAAGGACAGCCAAGCCAAAAACCAATAATAGAAGACCCGCTCCCATGAAAACAAAAGAGAACGCCTTCCGTGTCCTGCAAAGCTGGAGGGCGAGCAGAAACCCCAAAACAGCCATTATTCGTTCGATCCATTGGACTCCTGTATGAAATGGACCAAGTGAGGACAATACGAAGTGCTGTTGAAATGGGCTCAGCATCGTCGGAGATAATCCTATTAGAGCCCGGATGGAAGAGGCAATGCCCTGAATGTTAGCCACAAAAACTGGACCAGCGATAGTAACGAGCCAGCAAGTCCCTACGATCATAAAAAAGATTAATGGATATTTGATTGCAGGGAAACTGTCGCCCTGCTCATTTGCAAAGGTGACTCTTGCTCTGCTTAAGATGCGCGCAAACATTTTTTGTTCGTATAAAGGCCTTGACAAAAGTAGAAGAAATAGAATAATCGCGGTGAAATAAAACATGGCATAATGAAATAGCGGTATGATTGACAAGAATATTAGAGAAAGAAGAACATAACTTGATTTTCCGCTTCGAATGAGGCAATAGATCGCCAGGAGCATGGAGAGTATGGCCATGTCCTCGCGCAAAATTGTTCCTGACTTTCCGAGATAAAACGGTAAAAAGACAATTATGATTGAGGTCAGCGAAGCGACGCTTTCACCGAAAAGCCTTCTCACTATGAGAAAGCCTACCAACACAGTGATCGTTGAGATCCCACAGATTAAAAGCCAGAAGACTGCACTTATCGACAAACCGGTTAACTCGGACACAATGGCAGGAAAGACAGTAACGCTTAAAGTTGAGAAATATCTGCTAAGTTGCTGCTCTGGTTTTGAGTTGATGTGCCAGTCTAGCCATATTGTACCGCCAGTCACTCTCTCTGGCATCCACCTGCCTAATTCTCGTGTTGTATTAGCAACGAAATATTCTTCAACAAGATCAGTTCCATAAAAGGCGAACCTGTCAAAGTATAGACCAACGATTGCGAAAGCCACTAAAAGAATTATGAATAGCAAGCTCATTCTCTTATAGTCTAAGACCCAAAGTAGGAACAAAGAAGCGGCCAGAAGAGAAGCTGACAACATGAACACATTTCCGTTGTCCATGGCAACGTCCTCGCCCGCTAAGTAGACCAGTCTAATGGTGACTAGCATTAGCACTAAGCTGGAGATAGTAAGTGTAACCAGTAGCTTCCAGATCAGCCTTGCACTTCTGGCTTTTGAGATTCTCTTAATCATCTGTAGGCCCAGCGCAATCAATAGTTTCGGTTAGAGAGTTTGTTCCATCTTTTCTCTTGAGGAACATTAATTAATCGCCTTAGGTTATATATTGAATATTAATACATGCTATACAGGACCACGCTACTCATGCCAAGAAAAAGCAGGTTGTGGCTGCTTGCAGTAGTGATGTGTACCGTAGGCTTTATTCCCACAATTTGCAGCACTCAGACTAACGTAAGCAAAGAAATTGTCAATCAAGGCAGGATAGACTATAACGGCGCACTTTCAATGCTTTATGTCAACGGAACAACAATCACTAACAGCGGAGGCCCAATATTCCTCTTAGGCTGCAATGTACGTGGAATAGCCTATAACCCTGCAGTCGATGGTAGATATGATGATTGGTATACATATCGATATCAGGATGCTAGAAACATTAGAGCCTTCGAATTCAACACTATTAGGCTCTTAGTTTACTGGGAATGCCTCGAGATCAGCACTGGCCCAGACAAATTCTCTTTCAATAACACCTATATCGATCTGATACGACAGACTGTTGAAGCCTACAACAAAGAAGGCACCTACGTCATTCTTAACCTACACGAACACGCATCGGCAGACGTGTTGAACAGATTCATTCCCACGTTGGGCAGCGACACAGATTTTGCAGACGCTTTCTATTCGGACACTTCGAATACGAGCGCAAGAGAGCATATCAAGTCCTTGTGGTTGAAAATGTCCGAGACCTTCAAAAACTGTACAGGTGTTGCAGGATATGATATCCTGAACGAACCTCATCACAGCTCCGGATCTCTCTCAGACCAACAAGTCTCAGATTTGTGGTTTGACATTTCGGATTATGTCATAAGTGCTTTAAGAGCTGAAGGGGATAATCACATTGTCTTCATCGAGTTCTGTCCAGCGGCACGAAGGACAGATTACATGAGTAGAAAACTGAACGATTCGAACGTTGTCTATGAGCCACATTTCTATTACGGAATAAACACCTCAGACCTCAGTGTATTGAACAATGACTATTATTGGTTGAAAGAACAGTTTGACGCAAAAGTAAATGCCAAGATGTTGGATTTTGGTGTACCATTCATAATGGGAGAACAAGGTTTTGGGGACATTCAGATAAATGTCAATGACTCGCGAGACATCTGGCTCAAGAACGTTTTGACTATCCAAAAGACTAGCCCATTGATGAAAGGTTGGTTGTACTGGTGTTACGCGACCTACGATGGTACTCCCCAACCAAAAGGCTGGGAAGCTACATTAGATGAGTATTTTCCAATCACGTAGATTCCGCTCCGTAACGGATGCTCAATCAGCATCCAACATGTGGTCAGATATATTGATGTTCGTTTTCTCATGTGGATCGATTTCTGTTTGCTTCGGCGCGCGCGCTCAGATACATAGTGTTAGTCCTCTTCGAGGGATAGATTCCTTGCTATAGATTGTAGATAGCACTTACTTTTGGTTTTTCCATCTCACTACAATTCTGCCAAAGCTTTGGTTATTTCGAGCCCGCCCTCGCGCCTTGAAACTTGGCTTCTCACAAATTCTTCTATTCCGTCAGACCGATTTTGGGGACTGCATGATTCACTTTGAGATCTACTCAGAAGCCGCCTACAGTTCGAGTTATTTCAAAGACTTTACTGAGCGGAACTACATCTTTCCCGTACATGTTAGACACATCCCGGAGTATCCCTGCGCTTGAATGAATAATCAAAGCGCCATCTTCATCATCTATATATCCATGCATTCCGGAAGTCTTATCTTGTGTTATTGACTGAAAAAAATTCGGGAAAATCATGTAGCCCTTGTCTACCCAGAACAGAAGCTCACCATAAAAGTTGTTAAGTTTAAAGTCTATCTTCAATTTCTCTTTCTCTTGTTGGGAAAGAATGTGACCATTCGGAACTGTAGATAGTATTTCCTCAACCAGACGCTTTGCCTTAGCATTAAAGAACCAAAACCTCGCAATAGTAGAGTCCAAAAAGTAAAGATAATCTTCCGGCACTTTCAAAGGTATTAATTCCAACTTTCGTTCTATATCAACGGTATCTTTCACGTCGAACATACCATGATCGCTTACGATGATTAGATTTAAGGCGAGTTTTCTTTTTGTTGCAGAGTCAAATGTGCCATGTACCCAAGCGTCTATCTCCCTGAGACTATCTTGAAAAAGTTCAGGATGAGGACCGTATCGGTGTCCTAAACCATCAAGTTCTCCAACATGAACAAGATATAAATCATAAGGTCTACTGCTGCCTATAGATTTAATCACGGGCCTAAAAAGCTCGCTGCATCGTTTAGACCTCATAAAACCACGTGTTGAAGTTTGTTCGAAGCAACTACGTTTTGACAGGCGACAAAGTGAACTTAGGTTTGGCAAATGGTTCGGCAATGTGGCACTGACATTTTCAAAAAGAGGAAGAATGTCAAGTGGAATGAATCCCGGGTCCGGATACTCTTTTCCAGTAATTAGCTGGGTAATTTCTCTTATCGCCACTTTTATTGCATAGTAGATCCTAAGCTTTCGCATATGCTTAAGAAATCCCAGTGGCCGAACCCAGATGAATGGTGATCTATCTGGAGCGTAGCGGTACCATGTGAAGTATCCAGTCTCATTCGGTTCTTTTCCGGTCATCATTGTCGCTTCTTGCGTGAAGCCAGGGACAGTCTTGACTCTGGAAAAGAATCCGTCTTTGGACAACTGATAGAGAAAAGGTGTGTTTTCCTGCGAGATGTAGTCGTACCGACAACCATCTAAGTATAAAAAGAGTGTCAGTTTTTCTGCATGGTTCATTTTCAATCACGCCTTGTGTGTGTTGACAAAGAATGCTATTGCCTAACCAGCGTCCAAGCGAAAAGAATAGCATCTCGCACCAAGCGCCATTTCTCTCGCAAATCCTTTCCCTGAGTTTTCAAGTCTATCGTGGGAAGAATGTACTCGACTTTGCTCAGGGCTTTGTCTAATAGTTCTTCGCGGATGCTACCATCTTCTCGCATTGAAAGCGCGAGATAGCAGATTGAAGCGCGGACAACATCGGCGTATGAAGCCCCAACCTTGCCTATACCTCTTAATGAACCTACATATCTAACTGAATTCCAGTTGAATTTGATGAAATCCAGCACGTTCGGCTTGCTTGAACCTAACAAGACTCCAGGCAAATGGCCGTACCCGGCGCGCAAAGCCTTTGTTCTGCGCAGTGTTCGTCGGGCATAGAAGAGTAACGTTTCCAAGGCATGTTGCTTGGCAGTGAACCAAAGCTTGACAGGATCTTCGTACGTTTCGAAGTCAGGTTTCAGTTTGAAATTCGTTGCTTTCTCATAGTCCTTCCTAAGCGATGGATCCGCCCGAA
>JBGPBD010000041.1:0-5891 GCA_041481045.1 Bathyarchaeia archaeon
GTTCAGGTTCTGAGCCGTAACGATTAATTCCAGTTGCTGCTTAATTCTGGTGGGCGCGGGCCCGTAGCCCAGTACGGATTAAGGCGCCGAACCTGAAGAGGATGCGCAAGCCTCCGGGCATGTTTGGAATGGAAGAAAGCCGGAGAACCGGGGTTCAAATCCCCGCGGGCCCGCCAAACATCCATCTACATTGAATTTGCTATTGCAGAATGAGTAAGAGCTGTGTTCCCTATGTTGAGTAGCGTTTAGTATTCGCTCAGTGCTGTTTGTTTCCATTGGTCTTCGTCGAGTTTTTCCCACGTATCTTTCTTTACGAAGCCGCCGACTTGTTCCTTGATTTTCTTTGCGAGTCTCGGTCCTATCAGCGGCAGGTTTGTCAGGTCGTCGATGGCCGCGTGCTTTACGTCTTCTATTGTTTTGTATCCTGCATTGTATATTATGCGTCCGCGGGCTCTGCCGACTCCTTCCAACCTGACGATTGGGAGCAATTCTTTCTTGACTCCTTTGGCTACTCTTGCTTCGAGTTCGCGAGTCTGCGGTAGGACTTGTTTGCTGCCGAGAAGCGTGGCTAACTCGTGTGTGGCGTGGAGTAGCCATTTCGTGTTTTCGATGGTTCTGTAAAGGTCGCCTGGTTGAACTCTGAATCTTTCTATAAGCTGGTCTTCACTCATCTCTTCAATCCATGCTTGCAGGGTCATTGCGGTTTTCACTTCGCCTAGAAACTCTTCATAGGCCACGGTGTCTTCCCATTCATTTGGTACGTCTGCGAGAAACTCGGCCTTGTGTTCTTCCATGAAGACTGCTATTTCGTCTATTTCTTGGCTGTATGGCCTCAGCACCGGCCCCATGTCAGGCGTGTGCGCGATCATGTGGAGAAGGCTTAGTTCGGTTAGGCAGACGGGTTTTCGCTTCAATGTGTCGCGGATTATGACGGCTGAAACTGGGTCGATGTAAAGCTCGCTTACTCGTTTTCCGAACTTTGTGGCGTTAATCTCGGCGCCTTGAGCTTCGATCATTTCCTCGTCGTGGAGGTACTTCAGAATCTTTGCTATTAGGCCTTTAATTGCTTCGGTGTCATATTGGTGTGCATAGAAGGTTTTGCCGAAGAACTCGTAGAGTCCCTGTTCAGTGTGTGCGAAATCAGCGGCAATCGTTGCAAGTACGTGTGATCGCATTATTCTTTCAACTGCTAGCCTTGACCAGATGCGTTCCGGTCGGGCAAGAATGTAGCTTTCCAGCAGGTAATCGGCTTCGTCGGGGGTTTTTGCTATGAGTATTGCTTCTCCGGTTTTGTCGTATTTTGGTCTTCCAGCTCTTCCTGCCATCTGTTTGTATTCTAAAACGCTTATTGGGTAATAGCCGTATCCGGTCTCGTACCGTCTATAGTCTTGGACGACCACCATCCTCGCGGGCAGGTTTACGCCGAAGGCCAGTGTCGGCGTGGCTGTTAGGACTTTGATTTTTCCCTGCCTGAAGGAGTCTTCAACGATTTTGCGGTGTCCTCCTCCTAGGCCGGCATGATGAAAGGCTGTTCCACGCTTGACTAGCTCGGCGAGGGATTCGCTTATTCTTGTTCTTTCGCCAGCTGCCAGTATTCTGTCGGCTTCATGTTCGAGCGAGCGCTTCAAAGGTTTGGAGAGGGTTTCTTCAACTTCTCCTGCGAACTTTTTGGCAAGTGTAACTGAGTTTTTTCGTGTTGACGCGAAAACCAGCGCTTGGCCGCCTGACTTGATGGTGCTCAACACCAGGTTGACGGCGGAATCCCTTGTTTTCTTCTCGATTTTTCGGGCATCTCCATCCTTGTACTGGATTTCGTCGTTGAGAAGCACGCCTTCTTTCAGCGTGACGGGTCTCCACTCTGTGTTGACAAATTCTGCCTTGAGCCAAGCTGCGATCTCGTCAACGTTGTTTATCGTGGCGCTTAAAGCGAGGATCTGAATGTCCGGGTTGACTTGCATGAGCCTTGCCAAAACTACTTCAAGAGTTGGTCCCCGCTTTGCATCATTGAGCAGATGCACTTCGTCAGCGATGACCAGCGAAATCTCGTTCATCCATTTGGCTCTGTGCCTCAGAAGCGAATCAGACTTCTCATTTGTGGTGACTATGATGTCATATCTTTCAAGCCATGGGTCGGTGCTGTCGAAGTCGCCGGTGCTTATGCCTATCCTGATTCGTCTATCATCCTTTTTCGTTATGGCCGCGTACTTTTTGAAATCGTCGAATTTTTCGCTAGCCAACGCTCTAAGCGGGGTTAAATAGATGATCTTTCCATTTTTTTCCAGCACATGCTTCAACGCGCAAAGCTCAGCAATCAGTGTCTTTCCAGAAGCAGTTGGGCTGGCCAGGACAAGGTTTTTTCCCTCAAGAGCCCCAGCCTTTATTGCTTCTTCTTGAGGTGGAAAAAGCTCGGCAATCCCACCTTTTATTATAATCTCTTTGACTGATTCGGGCACAGCCAAATCTGCTACTTTCACTGGAACAGGTCCTTCTCCCATCTTTCAACAGCAATTAGCGCGCCAGGAATTTAAAACGTTACGTGTGACCTGCGTTTCTTCTGGGTTATGTTTTTCTAGCAGAAACAGCGTTAGTGAAATGATGAGAAGGCGTGTAACTCAGAATGGTTGAGTGTGCATGATTGAAAACGTGAAAGAGCTCTTGAAAGCGCACGAAGGCTTGAAACGCGAAGTCTATTTGGACAATGAGAACTCGAGCATCGTGCCTGATGAAGTGGTTGAAGCGATGCTTCCGTACTATAATCGCTATGCTTATGGTAACCCCACCTTGACGCATAAGCCTGGCTGGGAAGCTTTCGAAACAATAATGGAATCGTCACAGAAAATAGCCTCTTTCTTGGGATGCAAGAACGTTGAAGAAATCAACTTTACTCCTGGAGAAACTGAAGCCAACAATGTGGCAATCATGGGAACAGTTCTTTCCTTAGGCGGCAGAAGCGGGAAGATCGTGATCTCGGAGGTTGAACCTCTAGGCGTGCTGAACGTTGCTGAAATGCTTCAAAAACGGGGTTTTAGCCTAGAAAAAGTTCCTGTTGATTCTGAAGGCTTCATAAATCTTGAGAAACTTGAGGAAGCAGTTGATAAGGAAACGGTTCTGGTAAGCCTTTCAATTGTAAACCACGAAATAGGCACAATTCAGCCGATCGCGGAGGCCGTACGATTAGTCAAGGATAAAAACTCGAAGACGATTTTCCATACTGACGCGTCAGACGCTTACGGCAAGATACCTCTTAACGTGCAGGATTTACGTGTGGATCTAGCTACGATTAGCAGTTACAAGATCTTGGGGCCGCGGGGAATAGGGGTCTTGTACGTGAAAGAGCGCGTTAACGTGGAGAGAATTTTGGAGGGTCAGGTTGGGACGCAGAGGCTTTGGCCCGGGGTTGAGAACACGCCTCTGATTGTTGGTTTTACTAAAGCGTCCGAACTGGCTTTTCAGAATTTTGAGCAGAACACTCTGCATATGCAGAGGCTGCGGGACAAGCTGATTGATGGAATAACCTGCGGGGTGCCTGATGTCCTGCTAAACGGGCCCGCTGGCGATAAGCGGGCTCCTGATAACGTTAACATAAGCTTTCTGAGATGTGAGGGTGAGGCATTGACGATCGAGTTAAGCTTAAGCGGCGTTTACGTTTCAAGCGGCAGTGCCTGTTCGAGAAGGCTTTTGCAGCCGAGCCACGTTCTAGTTGCTTTGGGCAGGAAGTTTGACGAGGCTCATGGAAGCATATTGATGAAGGTCACGAGGGCACATACCGAAGAAGACTTAAACTATGTGTTAGAAGTAATTCCAAGAGCTGTTAAAAGAATAAGGGGAATAACTGGCTCTACAGGAGCGGAATAAGAATGTCACGTGCGCCATTACCCTACAACCCTAAGATATTGGAGCTGTTTAGGAACCCGAAGAACCTTGGGAAGATGGATGATGCTACCGTGAAAGCCGTCGCCGGCAACCCCATGTGCGGGGACATGATAACTTTTTACTTGAAGATTGATGAGCATGATGTGATTGAGAAGGCATCCTTCGAAAGCTATGGTTGCGCTGCGAACATAGCGACGTCAAGCATAGTCACTGAGATGATTAAGGGAATGAAGCTTGAGGATGCATGGAAGATTTCGTACAAAAGCGTAGCCGAATCCGTAGGCGGTCTGCCTAGCATAAAGTTTCACTGTGGCATATTGGCTGTTGGAGCTCTCAAGAGGGCCATCCGAAAATACTTCGAGAATAAAGGAGCAGCTCCAAGCTGGCTTGAGAAGGAGCCGAGCTTTGAAGAAAAACAAGCCCTGGAGGAAGAAGAACTGGCGAAAGTGATTTCGAAGAGGATGAAGCAGCAAGAAGGGAAGTGATGCTGGATCCGTATGAGATCAGGAAGGACTTTCCGATTCTCAGACGAAAGGTGAACAATCACCCGCTGATATATTTTGACAACGCCGCGACATCGCAGAAACCGAGACAGGTGATCAAGGCCGTCAAAGATTTCTATGAAAAGCATAACGCAAACGTTCACAGGGCGATTCATACGCTTTCTCAAGAAGCCTCAGAACTGTACGAAACCGCACATGAGGAAACTGCGAAGTTCATAAACGCTGAAGGCATGGAAGAGGTAGTTTTCGTGAGGGGCACAACTGAAGCAATAAACCTTGTTGCCTACTCTTGGGGTCTTCGCAATCTGAAGAGGGACGACGAAGTAGTCGTGTCACTGATGGAGCATCACAGTAACATCGTCCCTTGGGAAATTATCTCAAGAATAAACGGGTTCAAAGTCAAATACGTTGAAGTGAATGATGATGGAACACTGAATTACAAATCTCTTGAGAAGCTGATTTCAAAAAGGACCAAGATGGTTTGCGCGTCGCACGTTTCAAACGTGACGGGAATAATTAACGATGTGAAAAGAATCGCGGGAATCGCGCATGAATATGGCGCTTTGATGCTGGTAGACGGGGCGCAGTCCGTTCCGCATTTGCCTGTCAACGTTAAAGATCTGGACGCAGATTTTTTGG
This sequence comes from Bathyarchaeia archaeon, assembly GCA_041481045.1. Classification (GTDB taxonomy): domain Archaea; phylum Thermoproteota; class Bathyarchaeia; order Bathyarchaeales; family Bathycorpusculaceae; genus DASPTR01. The sequence continues at coordinate 5,016 of JBGPBD010000041.1, forward strand.
CTTTCTCAGGTCACAAGATGCTGGCGCCGACAGGTATCGGCGTTCTATATGGTAAACGTGAGATTCTAGAGAAGATGGAACCATTTCAAGGCGGAGGGGAAATGATCCGCGAGGTTTCCTACGATCCCCGCTTGAAACGCTGTTCCATCGCGTGGAATGTTCTGCCTTGGAAGTTTGAGGCCGGAACGCCCAATGTCTGCGGCGGCGTTGGACTCATGGAGGCTGTAAGATATTTGAATCGGATAGGCATGAACAACGTGGAGGAACATGAGGAGATGTTGACGAAATATGCGCTAAGCCGGATGCGTGATTGTTCCCCGAAAATCGAAGTCTACGGCACGAGAGACACGTCTATCAAGTGTGGCATAATCCCGTTTGGCGTTGATGGCACAAGCTCACATGACATCGCTTTGTTTTTGGACAATTACGGGATAATGGTGAGAAGCGGCTTCCACTGTGCTCAACCACTTCACGAAATATTCAAACTCAATTCCTCGGCTAGAGCAAGCTTCTACATTTACAATACTCGGGAAGAGATTGACCGGTTCATTGAGGTGTTGAAGGAGATCGAGCAGCTCTAATGGTCAGAGTAGAAGACTACGTTGCTAGGACTGAAGGAACATGCGGCAAAGAGAAAGATGTCATAGTGATTTTCAAATACGATAAGAAAGATGAGGTAGTCAAGAAAATGCTGGAAAAGGCCAAGATGAAAAAGTCTATTGCTGGAGTGATTTCTGAATTAACCTACAAGAATTTCTCTTTCCGGCTCTACGGAAGTGGAAAGGCCATCTTCCGAGACTTGAAGGATAAAGACGAGTTGAATGCTCTTTTGTCCGAGCTACTGTCATAGTATCCTTCAGAGTCATCTGTGAAGCA
>JBGPBD010000042.1:0-5857 GCA_041481045.1 Bathyarchaeia archaeon
GCCTGGAGGTCCATACAGAAATGCGGCTCTTTTTTTTGGCACACCTTGACTCCAAGATCTAACCCATTCAACAAGTTTCTGAATCGTTTCTTTGTTCCCTATTATTTCAGCCTGCGATTTTGGCTTGTGTTTAACGGTCCAAGCTGCATACAACAGTTTGCACCTATTTCACATTCTTCAATTCCAATCCGGCTTCAACAAGTTTGGCCAACAATGCGCTCAGCTGAATTTCCTCATCTGAACCCTCAACAAGCCTGTAGTCCACCTCGCCTACAATACCGACCAACTTTATTTTCCACTCCTCAGGAATTTCGGCCCTAAAGATCTCTGAGTGGATTTGACGGATTATGTCGCTTCCAGCCACCCCGTATTTCTGAATCATCTCTCGAAGCTGCTTCCTCGCCTCAACGAAGTTGCCATCCATGGCGGTTTTGATCATCTTCTGAACATCTGCAGGATGAGCTTTGCCAGTGATCGAATAGACCACTTTTGCGTCGATAGGTTTCCCCAAAGACGCTGCAGCCTGCAGAGTGTTTATCGCTTTTCTCAGGTCTCCTCCGCACACCTCGAAGATTGCATCCAGCCCTTCAGCCGACACTTTGACTTTCTCGTCCTTCGCGATTTGATTCAGATGACAATCATGTTCCTCTCTAGGCAAGTATGTGAAGCGAAAGGGAGCACATCGAGACTGTATAGGTTCTATTATTCTGCCGCTATAGTTTGCGCACATGACGAATCGACAAGTTCCCGTGTAACGTTCCATCGTCCTTCTCAACGCTTGCTGCGCATCAGATGTCATGTTGTCAGCTTCATCAAGAATCATTATCTTAAAAGGGATTTCGCCGATGGATTTCATTCTCGCAAAGGTTTTCACAGTTTCCCGGACAACATCAATTCCCCTTTCATCGCTTGCATTCAACTCCATAGTATGCTCTCTGTAGACATCACCATAAAGATCCCTGGACAGGCAGAGCGCAGCGGTGGTTTTGCCTGTTCCAGGAGGCCCAGCGAAAATGCAGTGCGGAACATTCCTTGACTTGACAAAACTCTTCAGACGTTCAACGATTTCCCTTTGATTGACAATGTCATTTAGCGTTTTCGGGCGATACTTCTCCGCCCACATTTCAAAACTCAACTTGTTGACCTCCAGTTTATAGTCTATTTTTGAGTGTTAATAAAAGTATGTTGAATGGGAAAAATGCCGACGGCCTACTCTTCCTCCAAGAATCCCGTCAGGAATATCGCATACTCGCAGGGATGCTCGTTTTTCAGCAGTGACCTAATTATCTTTATTTTAGCCTTCTTCCCATGTGAGACTCTTGATATTGCGTAATCGAGTTGCTTCTTGCGCAGACTGCAGAGCCAGGTTTTTTGTCCAGATTTAACAAGTTTATAGTATGGACATGTCGTGTATTTGAGTGTGAAACCGCCTTCGAAATATTCGATTTCCACTTCGACGTTGAGCTCCCGATACATGTCGACGAGTCTGTCACCGACCTCTCTGATTGTCCATGGATAGTCCTCAGGAAACATTTCATCTATCGGTTCTTTTGTTATCGCAAAAGCTTCATCACAGGAGCTTGACGACATTTCACTGATCAATGCATCCATTAGTTTTTTGCGAGGAACTGGCTCGAGGGCTGGTTTCTCAAGTGCTCTAAGCTTGAAACTTAGAAGGTTCTGGAAAGCTGTTGTCTGGATTTCGTAGCCGAGCTCCTTAAACATTGATTCAATAAGTGTACGTTGGCTGCTCATGACTAGTTGATCGACCTTCTTGAAAATTATGGTGAAGTGCTCATCGTCGACGAATCGCATTTCTGCATCCGGCTGGGCAGATCCTACGTTCTTGAGAATGAAGTTCTGCGCCAATTTTCTGATTTTCTCAGGGTCGTTCCTTGCTAGCATGCGGATAGCATTCGAGACTCGCACACCCATAGTGCGGTATGTTTCGTCGAATTTCTCTTTGTTCGTATCATAAATCTTGGATGCGAATGAATTGTAAACCTCACGCGGAACCGGAACAACGTCCAAGAATTGCTTGCCTATTGTTTGAAAGAGGCTAACTTCCACTATTTGATCGAGTAAACTTTGATCTTCGGGACCAACATATTGAATCGACACGTTTGCCGTTGTCTGCTCAACAGAAAACTTGAGCAGCTTCCAACCTCGCGTGGCAAGAACAACGGAAAGCATCACAATGGAAAGCTTTGCGACTGAAGGGATTGTCGACTGAAACGACACGTCTAACGTTTTTTCATCAACCTCTCGGAGTATCTTCGCCTGCTTAAACCAGTTCATCTTTATGAAGGCAGAAAGTAGACTCTTGACAAACTCTTTGGGGTCTTTTGGAAGCTCACCTGTCCCAAGCGCGATCCTTAGGTCTTCCAAGAAAGAACCGAGATCCGCCACGGGCTCTTCAAGATGCTTTTCAGCCCAATTCATAAACGCTGGTCCCACGAGCATCAGCGTATTCCTGAAAAGACTTGGGGTAGAGGAAGACAGCCTTCTCTCAATTTGCTCGCTCAATGATCCTCCGAATTCCTTCTTTCCCAGAGGATACATGTCCTGTCTTGTCATCTTGACTGCAACGTCTTCTCCCATCACGCGCATTTCAAAGGAGACCTGAAGCCCTTCCAGAATTGTTGACACCTGGAAGGCCACGATTTCTGGCAGCCGTTTGAACACGTTTGGTCTCAGAATAGCTGTATTGTCAATTTCGCTGTGTGAACCAATTTCGAATATTCTGGTTAGATCCTTCATTTCCTCTAGAATGATCATGAATTCCCTGAAGTTCGAGGGTTTTTCCCATGCAACAGAACCCCTCAAAACCTCAATAGTGTTCTTTGCCTCTTCCTTCTGTTCAGCAATAAACTCCTGAATAGTCTTGTCTCCAATTGCCACTTCCAAAAGGCTGTCAATGGCTTTTCTTCCAATTGACATTAAGTCCAGAGCCTCTCTGAGGTTAATTTGCTCTTTCATTTTGGCCTTTACAACGCAGTCCTCACATGAGCCAACTCTTTCAACTCTAAGCAGCGTCTCCATTGCCTGTTCAATAACACGGTTCTTCGTTCCGTAGGTCTTCGCTAATTCTTCAATCAAATCATCTGTCTTTTTCGTTATCGTCGTATGCAGATGGACTGACATCTGTTTCCCTAGACTATGCTTCAGACTTGCTTCTATTAAACATGTTCATAGAATGTAGTCTATGTACAAGATTTAGAAAAAGAAGAGGATGGGGAGTTTTACTTGCCAACGGCCGTAACGAAGGCCTTCTTTTTGCGCAAGAACATTGCATCAGCTACTCTTTTTACTGCGTTCATATATGCCGCGACGCGCATGTTCACGTTGTATTGCTGTGCGACGGCCAAGACATCCTTGAACGCGCTGACTATTGTGCTCTGCAACTTGGTTCGGACTTCTTCTTCAGTCCAATAGTAGTTCATTTGATTCTGCACTTGCTCGAAGTAGCTAACAATTACGCCGCCCGAGTTGGCCAGTATGTCTGGAATCACAAACACCCCGCTTCTGAACAGAATTTCGTCAGCCTCAGGTGTAGTTGGGCCGTTTGCACCCTCAGCCACAATTTTCGCCTTGATCTTGCCTGCATTCGCCTTCGTGATCTGATTTTCCAATGCCGCCGGAACCAGAATGTCACAATCTAACTCCAATATCCCTTCGTTGGTAATATTTTCGCAGCCCTTATAGCTGAGAACGGAGCCAGTTTTGTCCTTATATTCCATAACCTTCTCGGGATCCAAGCCCTTAACGTTGTATATTCCGCCTTTCGAGTCTGAAACAGCCACTATCTTGCATCCAAGTTCATTGAGTAATCTAGCGGCGTGGTATCCAACATTGCCATAACCTTGAACCGCAACCTTTGCACCTTTAAGGTCTATTCCAAGATGCTCTGCAGCCTCGATCACTGTGTACATTACGCCTCTTGATGTTGCCTCATTTCTTCCGAGTGACCCTCCGACGGGTATGGGTTTTCCAGTGACTACTCCGAAAGCGTTGTACCCTACCATTTCGCTGTATTCGTCCATCATCCAAGCCATCGTCTGCGAGTCCGTATAGACATCAGGTGCAGGCACATCATACTGTGGTCCTATGAATCTTGCGATTGCTCGCGTGTAGCCTCTTGTCAGTTTTTCCAATTCTCCAGGAGACATTCCTTTCGGATTGCATCTTATCCCGCCTTTACTTCCACCGAGTGGCAGTCCTGTGACGGCTGTTTTCCATGTCATCCAAGCGGACAACGCTATTACTTCATCCAACATTAAATCCGGATGGTATCTTATGCCGCCTTTTGTTGGGCCAAGCACATCATTGTATTGCACTCGATAGCCAGTGAAAACTTGTATGGTGCCGTCATCCATAACTACGGGAAAATTTACTATTATGGTTCTCATCGGGCGCTTTAGCATCTCATGCAATCCGGGGTCCAGGTTTAGGTTTTTTGCAGCCATGTCCAAGAGCTTCAGGACAGCCTCATATGGGTTCGGAGAAGCAACTATCGGCGTCAGTGTTTCTAGCTGAATCGATACGGAAGTCTGAAGCTTCTCCACAAGATTTTGGAAATTCTCTCTGACGACTTCGCCATTGCCGTTGGGACTCCCCCCGAAAAACCAGTGGTATGCTTCGACTATAGAGTCTGATCTTTTCGTCGTAAACGAGCCGGCGGGACTCATCTTCGGGTTTGCAGAAAAGTAATCGATCATTGCGCGCAGCATATTGATTTCGTCATTTGACAATTGAAGCCATTTCTTTATCGGCCGCGGCGCTTCCACTCGAACATACTCGGCCTCGTTGACCTTCTTCTGAAGTTCTTCAAGTGTTCCCCAAGCGTCAGCTTCTGAAATGCCGAAGTTCTCTGAATATGTAGTCACGAGCGCATAATGAGCTGTAGTATAGCTTTCGATCTTTGCAGTTAGTTCAGGTTTCTCTACGAAGAAGTCAGTCATCAGTTTTATCATTCCCAGTTCTCGTCCGGTAAGTTCTATTGGGCTCAACATTCATCTTACACTCCATTTTGCGTGAAGTAAGTAGAGCCATGTTCAAATATAGAAAGCTTATGTACATAGTGTACACGCTTGAACAGCATTTTGTTAACCTAAACGTTTTTAACATTGCCCATCAATCAAACACTGTGAACGTGTCATGCCAAAGCATGAAGACAACATGTTGTCTACGGGAATAGACCCTCTGGACAAGCTGCTGGAGGGAGGACTCTTCCTAGGCGAAAACGTTGTGTGGGAAGTGGAATCTGCAACATTCGCACTTGAATTCCTTTATACTTTCATGAAACAAGGCATTGTTGACGGAAATCAAGTGATCTATCTTGATTTCATATACCCCCCGCAAGCGATAATGCTCCAGCTGAAACCCTTGCTGAAAACGCTTCCTGAGGGCTGGGAAAGCAAGCTTCTCGTCTTGGACTGTTTCTCCGAATCTTCAGGGCAAGGCGAACTGGTGTTCATTGATTTCTACGATAAGGCGCCAGCATGGATCAGAAAAGTCCCAAGCTCAAAGGATCCTGAACAGTTTCACAGATTCTTTGGAAGAATCGAACGGGAATTCGTTACACCTGGAACGAGACTAGTATTCAACAGCCTGTCGTTGATGGAGCATGTATGGGGAAATGAGGCAGTGAAGGACTTTTTCAGCCACGTTTGCCCTGCCCTGTACGCCTATCAGACACTGGCTTACTGGACGATAGCCAAAAATGCACATCCAAAAGAGTTCTGCGCCCTAATTGAGCATATAACGCAGGTGGTCATCGACTTAACCAAAGCTGGCGGAAAAAGGTTTATTGAAGTCAAAAAAGCGGGCGGCCGGTACAACCCAGAGACCTACCAGC
>JBGPBD010000043.1:0-5850 GCA_041481045.1 Bathyarchaeia archaeon
CTTCAGCTCAAAAAGGAAATGAAACAAAGAATGGGAAGCAAATTCGACGAAAAATCCTTCCACGATACGATAACGGCCAACGGCTACCTGCCTCTGTCAATGGTCCGCAGGATCTTCGACCAAAAGATAAGCCAACTCAAAGCCTAACCCTACCTTTCTCTGCCTAGGCGTAGCCGATAGTTCCATCAGTTCGTCGTTAAGCCTGAGGTTTCTGAATGCTGCTCGCTTTGAAATGTGTGATGATAGGCGCGTTTTGCGCAGGCAAAAATGTTTAAAGTCTATTCTAGAACAGGTCTATTGTTAGCTCATGATTCGTTTATGGTTTGATAAGGGTACTATTCTGTTGCGCGGTGAAGTTGGTACCCCTTACGGTAAGTGGGATCCTAGGGTCGATTGCTACAGAATCAAAGCTTTACATTACAGTGATGTCTTGTCTTATCTGATCGAGAGCAAGCTTCCGCTTCTGGATGAGGTTCTGAATTTACCTCCTTCTCAGACTTTGAGGGACGTTGTTGAGTTGCGTGCTTATCAGAATGAGGCGTTGGGCAAGTGGCAGCGTGCGGGTATGCGGGGGATTCTGGTTTTGCCGACGGCTGCTGGGAAGACTTTCATTGCGTTGAAGGCGATTAGTCTGTTGAAGACGCAGACTCTGATTGTTGTGCCGACGTTGGATCTTATTGACCAGTGGAGGAAACGTGTTGTTGACTATCTTGGCGTTGAGGCTGGAGCTGTTGGCGGGGGCGAGAACACCGTGCAAATGGTTACTGTTTCAACGTATGATTCGGCTTATCTGCAGGCAGGCGTGTTGGGAAACAGGTTCATGTTCATAGTGTTTGATGAGGTTCACCATTTGGCTTCTCCGAGCTACATGCAAATCGCTGAAATGTACGTTGCACCATACCGCATGGGTTTGACGGCTACTCTAGAGAGAGTCGACCAGCGACAGGCGTTGCTGCCGACCCTTGTTGGAGACTTGGTCTACACAGCAAAGGTTGAGGAACTGGCCGGAGAGCACTTATCACCGTACACACATGAGAGGATTTACGTTGAATTGACTCCTGAAGAACAACGCGCCTATGATGAGCAGATGGGTCTTTTCAACGGCTACCTGAGGGAGAAAGGGATCGTTCTGAAAAGCGCTGAGGATTTTCACAGGTTCATAATGGTCACTGGTAAGGACAAACGGGCGCGAGAAGCGCTTCTGGCCAGAAACCGCGCAGTCAAAGTTGCCTTGAACTCCGAAGCAAAGCTGGATCTTTTGGCAAGACAGCTTGAAGCTCACAGAAGCGAGAAAACGCTGATTTTCACTTTGCACAACGACCTCGTTTATACGATTAGTCGTCGGTTTCTGATACCTGCAATCACTTATCAGACGCCGAAGGAGGAGCGGCGTGAGATTCTGGAGAATTTCAGAACAGGCGATTACAGGGCTATTGTCACGTCTCAAGTTCTTGATGAAGGCGTGGACGTTCCAGACGCTTCTATGGGCTTCATGCTCAGCGGAACAGGTAGCACGCGCGAATACATTCAGAGGCTTGGAAGACTGCTCAGAAAAGTTGAGGGCAAGAAGGCTAAGCTTGTGGAAATCGTTTCCAAGGAAACCATGGAAGTTAGGATGAGCCGCAGGCGACGTCAGAAGACGAGTGAAGGGACTTGACGCAATGCTTCCGAGCGAGCTTCTAGCAGTATGGAAAAGAAAAGGCACAATCTGGCCTCGATACGCCCAGCTGTCCGATGATAACCTGGAAGTTGCAGGCGACCTCATCGAAGTCTACAAGAATCACGTGGGTAAAAAGAAGAGCGTAGTGAAAGAATTCACCGATGAGGTTGAGGAGAAGGGCTATGATTATCGTTTCGTCCGAGGCCTATCCTTTCTTCTCGACAGAAGAAGTCAGTTCAAATGCAACGACAAGATCAACGCTGTAGACCTGAGAAGGAAGATCTATCATGCCGCTTGCGAGTCTGGGTTGCCCGCGACGTCAGGGCAGCGCAGGCAAATAATTGAAGCTGTCACGTCGGAACTGAAGGTTACTGCGGAGATGGTTGAGGAGTTTTTCTATGCTGATTTGGATACTGAGTTGATTCTGGAAGGGTTCGAGCCGCTGTCTTCGGTTGAGTTACTTCAAGAGTATAATCTGAGCTTGACTCAGACGCTCCTGTTCGATTCGACTGAAGTCAAGTTTACGTCGTCAGGCAACTGGCAAAGAATCTTCTACTCAGTCAAGAAGTTGGGGCTGATCTACGAAGCTTATCAAGATGGAGGTTTCTGGGTTAAGCTAGATGGTCCTGCAAGCCTCTTCAAGCTGACGAGAAGGTATGGAACAGCCATAGCTAAACTATTACCAGTCATAGTTGCGTGTCCAGAATGGACAGTTGAAGCGAAGATCCTCTGGAAATACACAAACGAGATATGCGACTTCAAAATGGAAAGCTGGAAACATCATGCTCTGCTGAGAAAACCCAAAGCGTCAACAGTGTCTTTTGATAGTATCGTTGAAGAGGATTTCGCGGCGTGTTTTCAAGCCTTGAAGACCGGATGGCTATTGAGAAGGGAACCCGAACCTGTTCTTGTCGGCAAACAGGTCATCATCCCTGACTTTTCGCTTGAGAAGGAAGGCGTAAAAGTGTACGTGGAGATTGTTGGGTTCTGGACTGTCGAGTACCTTCTGAGGAAAATAGAGAAGCTCAAGAAAGTTGACGTGGACATGCTTGTGCTTGTAGACGAGAAATTGGCATGCGCAAAAATGGCCGAGCTGGAAAAGCATGCGAAACTGAACGTCATATACTACCGAGATAAAATCCCCTTAGCTGCGATTCTTCATTATCTTGAGCAGGCATTTCGCGAAGTCAAGGCTAAACAGACAGGGTTGATCAGAGATCTTCCTGTAGTGTTCACGGAGCCCGTTGTTGAATATGAAGAGTTCGCAGCCAGAGTTGGAATCTCAGCCGAAGCTGTTAAGGCAGCATTGACTGAGAAGCCACCACAAGGCTACACAGTGATGCCTAATGAAGTAGTCAGAAAGGATGTACTCGAACAAATCCAGAAGAAGATTGAGGAACAGATGAGCATGAAAGGACAACTGTGCCTCTCTGAAGTAATCAAAGCAATTGAAATAGAAGGCGTAAGAGATGCTACTAGCGTTCTGGACGTGCTGGGTTTCAAGGTTGTCTGGCATGGAATCAGCAGCGAAAAAGCCGAAGTTATCAAGCCATGATAATACATCGCTCGCTTCTTGTTGCTTAGCTTCTGCGGAAACGGTATAAGCCTGGCGCGCGCTATGAGGAAAACGGAACCGTGCGGTCCATATGTTCTAAATACCCCTTGAGGCAATACTACCAGAACACCAGAGGGACTTGTAGTTGCCCCAGATCAAAGAACCATCCGTTGATGAAAAGATTAAGCGCCTCAGAGAGCTAAGCGAACAGGCAAAGCTTGGTGGAGGTCAGAAGCGAATTGAAGACCAGCATTCAAAGGGTAAGTTGACGGCAAGGGAGCGCATAGATCTGCTGCTTGACCCCGGAAGCTTCAACGAGCTCGACCAGTTCGTGGTTCACACTTGCACGGAATTCGGCATGGGAGAGCGGAAAATTCCTGGAGACGGTGTCGTCACTGGCTATGGCACAGTAGACAGCAGACTCGTCTACGTGTTTTCGCAAGATTTCACTGTCTTCGGCGGCTCACTAGGCGAAATGTTCGCAAGAAAAGTGTGCAAACTCATGGATCTAGCACTGAAAACGGGCGCACCTGTCATAGGCTTAAACGATAGTGGCGGTGCGCGAATCCAAGAAGGCGTTGCGAGCCTAGCAGGCTACGGTGATATCTTCTTCCGAAACGTGATAAGCTCAGGAGTCGTCCCGCAAATATCCGCCGTGCTGGGTCCATGCGCAGGCGGAGCCGTATACTCTCCTGCTCTTACTGACTTCATAATTATGATTGACAAGACAAGCCATATGTTCATCACAGGTCCAGACGTCGTCAAAACCGTCTTAGGACAAGAAGTGAGCTTCGAAGAACTCGGCGGAGCCATGATTCACAGCCAGACCAGCGGCGTAGCACACTTCATCGCGAAAGACGAACAACAATGCATCCAAATCATCAAAAAACTCCTCAGCTACTTGCCAAGCAACTACCTCGAAGACCCACCACAGGCAGAGCCTAAGGACGACCCGAATCGCACCGACGAAACCCTGCCAAAAATAATCCCAGACGACCCAGACAAACCATACGACGTCAAAGAAATCATCCTCCGCATAGTAGACGACGCCGATTTCTTTGAAGTTCAGCCACTGTGGGCACAAAACATCGTAGTCGGCTTCGCACGGCTAAACGGCAAAAGCATTGGAATAGTGGCTAATCAGCCTCAGCACTATGCAGGGGCATTAGACATAAACAGCTCCATGAAAGCTGGCAGATTCGTACGCTTCTGCGACGCCTTCAACATTCCAATAATCACGTTTGTGGATGTTCCAGGCTTCTTGCCCGGCGTAGAACAGGAACACGGTGGCATAATCAAACACGGCTCCAAACTGCTGTACGCTTACTGCGAAGCCACAGTACCCAAAATCACTGTCATCCTCAGAAAAGACTATGGCGGTGCATATGACGTCATGGGCAGCAAACACAGCGGCGCAGACATCAACTACGCCTGGCCCACAGCAGAAATCGCTGTCATGGGACCACAAGGAGCCATAAACATCATATTCCGCAAAGAAATCCAGGAAGCCAAAGACCCGCAACAAAAACACGCCGAACTCGTAGCTGAATACCGACAAAAATTCGCAAGCCCATACATAGCCGCACAAAAAGGCTACATAGACGAAGTCATACCCCCAGCACAAACAAGACCAAAACTCATCAGCGCACTCGAAAGCCTAACAACAAAACGCGAACAGAGACCAACAAGAAAGCACTCAAACCTACCACTATAGCGCGCGATTATATATAGAGAAATCGCTGATAACTGTAGATTTGAGGTCGCAATCGTGTCTAAAAGTCCGACCGGAAAGAAGAAAAAAGGAAGTAAAAAGAAAACTAAATAGAGAGCTAACAGCGATAGGTCACTCTCCCTTTTTTCTCACATTTTCGGGACGCCTTTACATTAAGGCAACGCGCGCTAGCCCGTTGCAAAATTGGTTAAAAATGGTATCTATTAGCCTTTTATGATTTGAGGGCAGTTTTGGGCTTCGCATCTTCTCCTCGTCGTCTTGCAGTATCCGCCTTTCTCGAACCTGCACAGATGCTTTAGCTTCTTGAAGGTTAGGCTGACTATAACGGTGTACGGGTCTGTGAGGGTCAAAGAAACTCGATGCTTGATGTCTGGAGATAAGTAGTACGTGAAACTAGGCCTTCCGGGACTCTCTCTACGCTTCTCCGCCTTCAGGATGAAGCCTTGGTGTTCCAAACCGACCAGGCGCAGCTTCAAGGTGTTGTGGGAAAAACCAGCTTCCCTTAAGAGCTGTTTGAAATCCCTAGGTTTTCCATCCTTGAGCACTGTCAGAATTTGCCTGTCAAACGAATCCATACAGGACACAGAAAGGCAGAAGAACAATAAAAACCATTTTCTACCAATTTAGCAACGCCCTAGCGCGCTATTCTGGTGAAGCCGCTGATGGTTTCCGTGTTGCATAATCAGGTTTGACTGCTACAACCGTGTTCTTAGAATGCGCACGCAGATTTAATGAGTAGACTTCCATAGAACGTAAATTGTTCAATGAACTTCTTTGGATGGCATTTGAATTTTTCTTTGCAACTCGCGGAGCAGAAGTAGTAGGTCTCGCCTTCAAAATTAATCCTGAATTTTGCTATTTTTTAGCGCGCGCGAGAAGGCAAGCAAGTGTAGAAAGAAGAGA
>JBGPBD010000044.1:0-5805 GCA_041481045.1 Bathyarchaeia archaeon
GTCGGGGAACTTTGCTTTCGGGTCTCTTGGCTTTCGACTGTAGATCGTTTTCTCATCGGGTTCCTAGACGAATCCTGCCGATGCGGCGAGGTCCATGAATAGTTCCAGGACGATTATCTGTATCGGGGCGAACGGTAAAGGCATATTGGGGTAAAACCATTGCAGACCTAACGAGAATACGAACAGCGAGATCAGCGCGGCCTTGATGGCTAAGTAGTATTTCAGCCCCTTCCTGAGGTTGTCAAAGAGCGTTCGGCCCTCGAAGACGGCTTTTCCAATGGTCACGAAATTGTCGTCGGTCAACACGACGTCCGCCGCTTCTTTGGCCGCGTCTGTGCCCTTCGTGCCCATCGCTATCCCGACGTCTGCCCCCCTGAGGGCCAGGGTGTCGTTGACGCCGTCGCCGGTGACCGCGACGACCTCGTTGTTTGCGTGCAACGCCTTTACGAGTCGATACTTGTCCTCGGGCGATGTTCTTGCAAAGACCGACGTTTCCTTCACGGCTTTCTGCAGTTCTTCGTCGGAGAGTCTTTGTAGCTCTTCACCGGTTAACACCTTCTCCGAGGGTATGTCGACGCTCTGTGCGATATAAGCAGCGGTCTGCGGATGGTCGCCGGTGACCATGATCGTCCTGATGCCCGCCCTGTTGATGGTCTCTATGGTTTCCCTGACGCCTTGGCGCGGGGGATCTTCGATCGAGACCAGCCCGACGAAGTCCCAGTTCGTCTCCAACTCTGAAAACGGCAGGTCGGCCTCTTCAGCAGGGACCGCTCTTTCCGCAGCGCCGATCACTCTTCTCCCTTTCGCTGTTTCCGCCTTTAGCTCCTCGTCAAATGGTCCATCGCCCCTTGATGAACTCAGAATCTCCTCCGGTGCTCCGATGGTCGAGAGCCAGAAGCCGCCGTTTTTCGCGCGTAGGACTGCCCTGGTCCGTTTGTTAGTCTCGAAACCGCGTTCGCGGACGATGCTTCCGAAACTCGTTTTCGCCCCGAGTGCGCCAGCTTTTTCAAGAACTGCCTTATCAGTCGGCGACAGTGACATTTCAGTCAGGGCAGCAGCGGCTGCGGCAAGCGTCCTGGCCTGCTCTTTCCTCGGATAGACTTGGACAACCTGCATCTTGTTCTCGGTGATCGTCCCCGTTTTGTCCGTGACGATGACGGTTGCATCACCCAGGACCTCGGCAGCCTTGAGCTTCTTGACCAAAAAACCCTTCTTTGAGAGCCTGTATGAGCCCAACCCCAGGATCATCGTGATTATTATCGGTAATTCTTCAGGGATGGCAGCAAAGGCAAGCGCCAACCCGGTGAGGATCAGCGTCTTGTCTCGGTTCAGGTCTTGGTACCCAAAATGGAGGATGCCTACGACCGGTATGATTACGCTGAAGAATATGGCGACGTATGCAAGTGTTTTCGAGAGCGCCTTCATCGACAGCTGCAGTGGTGTTTTCGGAGGCTTGATAATCTGAGCCATGGCGGAGATCTTGCCGAATCTTGTGTTCTTCCCGGTCGCATACGCTTCTCCCTTTCCTTCACCCGTAAGTATCAGGGTCCCCGCATAAACGTCGTTTCCAGCCTCCTTCTCTTTGGGGAAGGATTCTCCTGTCAAGACTGACTCATCAACCTGGATGCCGTAGGCCACGTCGAGCTTGCAGTCAGCGGCGATTCGAGTGCCCTCCGTGAAGACCAGAAGGTCGCCGGGAACCACTCTTTCAGTCTCAACTTCAACTATTCTTCCGTCCCGCACAACTCTGGTTTTAGGAGTGGCAAGTTCAGAAAGTGAGGCTATGGCTTTCTTGGCACGATATTCATTCCAGATTTCGACGAAAACTAACACGAATATGATGCTGAAAATTGTCAGGGCATCCTGCAAATTCCCGAAAATCGTGTAGACTACACCAACGACAAGGAGCAGCAAGATCATCGGTTCAACTACTTCTTCCTTGGCAATACCGAGAAAACTCACCGTATAGGGTTTGACAAACTGGTTCGACCCGACCTGTTCAAGCCTCTTTTCAGCCTCAGCCTGAGTAAGACCCGTTGACTCCTTGTCCGAACTTTGCATACCCTACCCTGAGCTGGCTTTGCATTTTAAAAATCTATGCATCCACTGCTTCGGCAGCATATGTTGCGTCTCTCATGCGCACTCGCATTTTCTGAACGCTTAGTAACCTTTTGGGCCGATAGTTTAGCATTGCTTGGTGCGTGTTGAAATATGAGGTTATAGGTCAGCGCTTCTTTTTGCTAACGGCTAAGGTAGAGCTAAGTTCAAATCGAAACTTAGACATCCTGTGTTAGGACAGGTTCAAGAAAAAAATTGTGGGGGATTTCTAGTCTTCGCCTTCAGATTCGCCAGGTCCTTTTCCTGCTCCTGGCCCTCCAGGTCCTTCCTTTGGTCTTGTGGAAGCGATTATGTCGTCTATGCGAAGTATCATTGCTGCAGATTCGGCGGCTGACTTGATGGCTTGTTCCTTCACGATCGCCGGTTCAAGTATGCCTTTTTCCTTCATGTTTTCGATTTTTCCCGTGAAAACGTTTATGCCGCGGTACTGCCCATCTGGTTTGTCATGCGCAGCTCTGAGGTTTACGATTATGTCTAGTGGTTCAAGCCCAGCGTTGTCTGCAAGTGTTTTAGGTATAGTTTCTATTGCATCGGCAAACGCCTCGACGGCGAGTTGTTCTCTTCCGCCTACTTTAGGGGAGTAGTTTCGCAGTCCTTTGGCTATTTCGACTTCGATTGCTCCGCCGCCTGCTACTATCCTGTTGTTTTCCATGATGTCTGAAACTACTGACAACGCATCTGTCATTGCTCTTTCTGCCTCGTCTACCATTCTTTCAAGTCCAGCTCGTATGAGTATTGCTACAGACCGTGGGTCTTTGCATTTCTCTACGAAGATCATCTTGTCATCGCCTATCTTACGTTCTTCGACGAGTCCTGCTGTGCCTAGGTCCTGTGATTTCAGGTCTCCTAAGTCTGTGACTATCCTTCCGCCCGTTGCTCTTGCCAGCTTCTCCATGTCTGACTCTTTCACTCTTCGTGCTACTAGCATTCCTTCTTTTGCCAGAAAATGCTGTGCCATATCGTCTATGCCTTTTTGGCAGAAAACCACGTTTGCACCTGACTTTTTGACTTTTTCAACCATGTCCTGCATCATCTTGTTTTCCTGATCCAGAAAAGCCTTTATCTGAAGTGGGTCGCGAATTCTTATTTCGGCGCTGATCTCGGTTTTTTCAATTTCCAACGCGCTGTCCAAAAGGGCTATTTTTGCCTTCTCTACCTTGAGGGGCATTCCTGGGTGGACGACTTCTTTGTCAATTATTACGCCGCTGATGAGTTGCGACTCGAACAAGCTCTTTCCAGTTTTCTTTATCAGTTGGATGTTGTCGATGTCTGCTATTGTTTTGTCTCCGCGCTTTTCCACTATTTGTTTGACAGCGTCTATTGCGATGTCTGCAAAGTGCTCTTTTGCTGGACCTACTGCCTTGCTTCCCATGGAAGTGATTGCAACTTTCCTGTGTGTCGCGCGATCGTCCATTTCCACTGGTATTGCGTTGTCGTTTATGATTTCCATAGCCTTCTGGACTGCTTTGCGGTAACCGCTTACCAGTATTGTCGGATGAATGTTTTGGTCTAAGAGTTCCTCTGCCTTTTTCAACAGTTCGCCTGCTAGCACTACTGCAGTGGTTGTTCCATCTCCAACCATGGCATCCTGCGTCTTGGCAATTTCAACCATCATCTTGGCGGCTGGATGCTCCACTTCCATTTCTTCCACTATTGCCGCCCAGTCATTGGTTATGGTTATGTCTCCCAGGCTGTCCACAAGCATCTTGTCCATGCCGCGCGGTCCCAAAGTAGTTTTTAAAACTTCGCCGATAACGCGTGCAGCCGTTATGTTGTTCCTCTGAGCTTCCTTTCCTCTATTCCGTGTTGTTCCTTCCTTAAGAATCAGGACTGGTTGTCCTGTGGATGTTGTTGTTAAAACAGCCATACAAACCCTCCATTCAATACTACACTATCTTTAATCGGAATATGCAAAAATGCCCAGAAATATAAACTTTTAGTCAAACACGGTCAAATCATATGTGTCCATACATAACAATTTAAATTTGGCTTTGTGATTTCCTCTGTTGTGGGCAGAAGCCTTGCATGTCTCAGTGCGGTTCTTCACAACTCTGAGAGAGATTATAGGCAAAAGAGAGGAAACCCTCACGTTCAAGAACGCTGGGAACGCGACAATAGAAAGCGTCCTCAATAAACTCGCTAGGCGATATGGCAAGAGCTTCGTTGAGTACGTTTATGACCAGAAAACGGGCCAAGTCAGAGAGTTCCTCCAATTCCTAGTGAACGGCAGAAGCGTCACAGAATCAGAGAGGTTGGACACTAAGCTTTCTGATGGCGACGTGCTTGCGATTATACCGCCTGTCGGAGGCGGCTAAGCTCTAATGCAGCCTGATCTCGGAGATTATCGACAGGTTTTTTTCTTGTATTGACATTTTCAAGGGTGTGTTTGCTATGAATTCCTCAGGGGAAATTCTGTATCTTTCTCGAGGTGATGTTGAAGGGATAAACATCCCGATGAAAGAGGTTATCAAAGCCGTCGAAGAAGCCTTTCTGGAAAGGGCTGAAGGCGGCGTTGAAGTACCCCCGAAGCCTGGGATCCATCCTCGAAAGGATGCTTTCATCCATGCTATGCCCGCTTATCTGCCTAAAATGAAGTCTGCGGGTATCAAGTGGGTGAGTGGTTTTCCAGAGAACCCTAAACGCGGTTTGCCCTACATTTCTGGGCTGCTAATATTGAATGACCCTGACACTGGTTTCCCCATATGCGTGATGGATTGCACTTGGGTCACAGCGAAGCGAACGGGTGCAGCAACGGCCATTGCGGCCAAATACATGGCTAGAGAAGATTCGCACACGCTTGGCATTCTTGGATGTGGCACGCAAGGTAGAAGCAACCTTGAAGCCTTGGCAGTTTTGTGCAAGAGTCTCAAGGAGGTCAAGGCTTATGACATCAGTAGGGAAAACTTGAGCAAATATGTTGAGGAGATGACGGCTAGCCACAAGTTGCGAATTGCTCCTGTCAACTCGCCTAGAGAGGCGGTTGAAAAGTGCGATATTGTAGTGACTTCGGGTCCAATATTGAAGCATCCTCAGCCAGTGATTGAAGCTTCATGGTTCAAGGCAGGCGGTTTCGCCTGTCCGTTGGATTTTGATTCGTACTGGAAACCTGAAGCACTTCTTTCGGTGGACAAGTTCTGCACGGACGACCGAGATCAGTTGGCCTACTACCGAAGTGCGGGCTATTTTTCTAGTATACCTGAAGTATATGCGGAACTCAGCGAGGTTGTCAGTAGCAAAAAACCGGGGCGTGAAAGGCCAATGGAACGTATCATGTCAATGCACTTGGGTTCAGCCATAGGAGACATTGCAACTGCGAAACTTGTCTACGATAAAGCGAAGAAAATAGAGAAAGGAACAAAACTTTCATTATGAATCAGGACTTGCGCTGGCCAGATTCTCGTTAGGGTCTATGATGCCTTTGAGTCGGACATTTTGCACTTTCAATCAGCGTCCTCTATTTTGTTCTGTTGAAGGCGAGTGTTCCTATGATTATCATGGCTAGATCGAAGCCGCATATCACCAAGAGGTCATAGTATAGAGGATACAGCGGCCGCCAAGCTCCGCCCCAGACTATTGATCTCATGGAGTCAACGCAATAGGTGAGTGGGTTGAAGTTTGAAATGGTTTGCAGCCAGTTTGGGACGCCTGTCCCTTGAACCGGGAAAAGTGCTCCGCTCAGAAAGAACA
>JBGPBD010000045.1:0-5779 GCA_041481045.1 Bathyarchaeia archaeon
ACTCAGGACTAGGGTTCCTAACATGTCCAATCAAAACAGACGCTTCAGTCGCATCTACAATCGTCACCAGCTGCTTTGCCGGCGAAGTCTCCACCGTCCTGCCAACCTTCCAATGAACGACGCCCCCGTCAGGATCAAGAATAGCCACACCTGCTCCGTAACCGCCAACTGGCGTAGATTCATTGCGATACTGATGAATCTCAAGTTTCTCTAGTACTTTCAAGGCTTGAGCCAGGGGAACAGGTCTCTTGAGTACAAAACCAAATATGCCACACATTGCAACCAACGCGTCAATACTATGCAATTTGCTGTCCAATAATAAATAGTATGATCAGCATGCGAAATCTGAAAGCACGCGCGCGAGAATCATGCAGTCAGAAAGATTTCGGGTTGCTTTTCTGTGGCTTACGCTGTGCTTTCTTACTGATCAGTTCAATCCAAACTCCATCTGGGTCCCTGACGAACGCCAGCGTACAATCGCCCTCATCCCACGGCTCTACGGCTGAAGTGGCGCCGCCGGCAAGCACTTTCTCATAGCTTCTTCGGACGTCCTTACACCAGAAGGCCAAATGGTCCAACTCCGAACCTTCCGCCTATTCCTCGCAGAACCTCTTTCCAGGCGGATAATAGTTCAGTTCTAGAGCTTGAGCCGAGCCCCCGCTCTTCAATTGAACATACGTGCCCCCTGCCCGCATCCTTCCTCTCTGCACTTCTTTCATACCCATCGTTTTCGTGTAGAATTCTATAGAACGTTTCAGATCCCTAACCCGGATACCTGTATATCTGAACTTCTTCTGCCTACACCATTATGTAGCAGATAAGGACACGTTGCCATTAAAAAGCACGCGACTCAACGACTTAGCTGGGCATTCAAAGAAGACAAGGAAAGACCACAAGGTTGAAATCTCAACTCAACTAGAATCACATGGACAATGAAGAAATCGAGGTACGAATACGCCATCGTGCGGATGACATCTTTTTCCGCTACTGAGTCCAATGCTAACACGCAGACTGATCCTAAAGAAAGAGCAGAAGGTTCACTTGGCGTAATTGAGGAAGTCACACATTAGAAAAGAAAAACACTTCTGTGAAGGGCGGGGAAAAGAAAAGAGAAGGGGAGAAGGAGAGTTAGCGCTCTGGCGTTCCTGCTATGTATGCCCAAACACTGATGAGGACCAAGGTCAGGCAGGCTCCTGCGAATCCTGAGACTAAGAATCTTATCTGCACCAGTTGTGGCATTACCGTTAGGAACCAAGGAATCGCGTAGTCAGCTGCTAGTTGCGCTATTATTCCGGCGGCGAATCCCAAGAGCGCCACCATCAAGAAGACTTTTACTCTTTCACCCATCTGAATCACCTTTTGATTATCATTGCGCTCTAAGCCTCTTTTTAGTCTAACTCACACCTTTTTGTCTATTACTTAAGAACGGGCACGCTGCCCTTTTATTAATAAATTAAAGCCCAAGAGGGTTTTCGTTCGAACGTATAGCTCTACATATACCTGTGCATATTTTCAACATGTTAACAATGGTTAAGACATTTTTATGCGCTCTGTGTTTTTGGAGGTAATTAACTTGTCAGAAAGATTTTCGAAAAAATGGGAAACGAAAAGAGATGACCAACCTTTCGGCAACCGTATCAGGGATGCAGTAAAGCCACCAGGGCCACTAAAGCCACGACTGGACTTTGCCGTCAGACGCATCGAACTGCAGGTACAAAAGCTCGATCAGGCAACAGACAGATTCGGTCAAAGAGACAAGACCATATTCGCCAGGATAGTTGACGCGTACACCAAACATGATACATCACGCGCGAACGTCTTCGCCAACGAACTTGCAGAAATCCGTAAAATGGAAAGACTCATCATAAACGCCAGACTAGCACTTGAACAAATCGTGTTAAGATTACGAACCGTATCAGAACTCGGAGACGTAGTATCCACGTTAGGACCAGCCGTAGGAGTGCTACGATCAGTCAGAGCGGGGCTAGTAAGCGTATTCCCAGAAGCAGAAAGCGAACTAGGCGAAATAGGAAACATGCTAAGCGGAATAATGATGGAAGCAGGCTCAGGCTCAGGAATGACCTTGAATTTCGACAACGTGAACGAAGACGCAGGGAAAATCCTCAACGAGGCCGCAACAGTCGCAGAGCAAAGAATCAAAGAGAAATTCCCGGAGTTGCCACCAGGCATGCCCGGAATTCCAACGAGCCCCATAGGCGAGAGATCATCCAGCGAGAGCTCTTAGGCGTAAAGGAGGAAAACCATGTCACAAAACTCCAACCTTTTTCTTTCTATCGGAAAGCAAGTTAAAGACGAGTACGGTCGAGTAACAGGAAAGATCGCGTCTTTTGCCGTGACTCCTAGAGGAAAGTTCGAAGAAGTATTTGTCGAACGCGGCGATGGAAAATTCTCAAAACACTCTGTCGACTACCTGAAGGTTGACGGGTCTGAAATCACACTCCTCTCAAAGATAAAATCTGACGCATGCATTCTCTGTGATCACATTCCGCTTATCTGGCGTAAGGATCAAGCCCTCGGAGAACTACATGCAAAGAAGAAGATAGATCCAGAGCTCTACAAGCAATTGCACTCTGCTTTCGACGGAGCTCTAGTGCAGCTCAGAAGCGAAGCCCAAGCCGTTCAAGCGGAGACAGAGAAGGAAATCAGCAGATGCTTGGAAGAAATCAAAGCTTTGAGCTACGCTGTCGTGCACATTGAAATAGAGCATGAAATAGGAAAAATGGACGATCAATCTTACGGGACAGCTTTCAGCATAATCCAAGACAACCTGAAAA
Source organism: Bathyarchaeia archaeon (assembly GCA_041481045.1). Taxonomy (GTDB): domain Archaea; phylum Thermoproteota; class Bathyarchaeia; order Bathyarchaeales; family Bathycorpusculaceae; genus DASPTR01. The sequence continues at coordinate 2,796 of JBGPBD010000045.1, forward strand.
AGATCAATATAGAGAAAAGCGACTTGGAAGTCACGAAGAACAAGCTCTCAAACACTCTCTTAGGCGACAAACCAGCATTTCCTGAAAAACCGCCAAGCAAGCCTATTGAATCAACCTCGAAAGCTTCAAGCAGCGTTTACACATCTCCTGAACTGCCTGAACCACCAGTAGTTGTGTACGTGAAGGAAATCGGAAAGACCGGCATATAGCTAACGCCAAAAAAAGGGTAGCGGGCGGAGGAAACAATCATCAAAGGCTTTTTACACTCTGAACCTCCACCGCTTTGTGAAACTATAACAAAATCAGTTCAAACACTCAAAGTTCAAAGGAATAAACTTCAACAAGCAAGCTACAGGCTGAGAGAAAGAGACAGAAGTCTCTTCCAAACATGCGTGTACGCGCTTAACAACAAAAACAAAGAAAGAGCCGCCATCTGCGCCAACGAAGTTGCTGAAGTCCGAAAGCTAATACAGTTCTTCTACAACGTGGAACTTGCAATCGAACGCGTCATTCTCAGGCTTGAAACGATAAAAGAACTAAGCGACATAGTTGTCGATCTGAAGCCGGCTTTGAAGCTTCTTCAAAACGTTTCACAGGAGCTGTTCAACGTTCTCCCAGACGTTTCCTCAGAGCTGATCAAAGTTAACGAAACGATAAGCGAAACGCTCTGCGAGACAAGACTGACAACGGATGAAACGATAATACCAGTAGACAGGAAAACACCAGGAGGAGAAGAAATACTCAACGAAGTCTCAGGCGTCCTAGAACGAGAACTTGCCAAGAAACTTCCGGAACCGCCCGCTACGCTGAAGGCGACCGAAACACAGCAAACCATGCTTAAGGAAATGGTAGCTCTAACAGCCAGCTGCTCCAAAGTAATTGGCCGAGAAACTGAACGAGGCTCAGATGCAGATCCTTCCCAAACTCTCTTTTCTTATAAGAAGGCTGAAATTAAGGAAATCAGCCTGACGGTTGAAAAACCATCATTAGAAGATGTCCTTCTCGATTATGTGAAGAGAACTCATGGGGAAATCGATCTGACACGTTGTTCAGACGATTTGAAAACCTCAAACGAGGAGATTGAAAAAGCCCTTGAGACTCTAGGAACAAAGGGCAAGATCAAAATCGAGTTAAAAACAGACAGTTAGGAGAAAAAACCATGAGCGCATCACAGGAACTTGAAAAGAACGCGACTACTCACGCGTTGGAAGCAGTACGACTTGACAAACAAGGATCAAAAGGCATGGCCATAACCATGTATCAAAAAGCAATAGAAAGCCTATTGCAACTCAGTCAGCTCTACCCGGAATACGGGTTGAACAAAGTCTACATACAAAGGGCCATCGCATACCAAGAACGAATAAAAGCGCTGCAAGGCGCAGTCATGCGCATTGAACCAAGACCGGCTGAGAGCTCTAATTGTGAAGGAAATGGGGCAAACACAGAAGGCAGCAAATCAAGCTATGAAGAACTTATAATGTCTGACAAACCGAAGGTGAAGTGGGAAGAAGTCGTAGGACTGGACCCCGCGAAGAAAGCGGTTAAGGAAGCAATCGTATATCCAGTTGAGAGACCAGACCTGTTTCCGCTAGGATGGCCCAGAGGAATTCTATTGTTCGGCCCGCCAGGCTGCGGAAAAACATTACTGGCAGCTGCAGTGGCCACCGAAATTAATGCGACATTCTTTTCCATTGACGCTGCATCAATAATGTCCAAATGGTTGGGAGAAGCCGAACAGAACGTCGCCAAACTGTTTGGTTCAGTCAGAAAATCTGCCGTGGAAGGAAAACCGTCCATAGTCTTCATAGATGAGTTAGACTCTCTAATGGGCCAACATTCAAACGAGGTCGGCGGAGAAATTCGCGTCAGAAATCAGTTCCTAAAGGAGATGGACGGCATCGTGGACAAGGGCAAGAACCTCCACGTCTACGTTATTGGCGCTACTAACAAACCTTGGGACTTAGACTGGGGGTTCATAAGAAGGTTCCAAAAGAGAATATTGGTGCCTCTTCCTGACCATCACACACGATTGATGATGTTCAAACTCTACACCACTAGCCTGCAACTCTCTGGTGACGTTGACCTGCACGAACTTGCTAGAATCTCGGAGGGATTCTCGGGAAGCGACATAAGAGACGTCTGTCAATCTGCCCAGTTGAAACTCATCGGCGAATTCTTTGAAACCGGTCAAGCGAGCAACAAACAGGCTAAACCGCGATTATTGACGATGGATGACTTCAGACAGATACTTGAGGATAGAAAACCGAGCGTATCGCTCGACATGCTATCATTATACACCAGATGGTCTGAAGCCTTTAAAGCTCTCTAGAAGGAGGAGATAACAACAGAAAAGCATTGAGCGCAAAGCGTTGGGTGGAAAGGTTTGGAGAGGCAATTGTAATTTTTCAGAAATTCTCCTTTCTCTCCCTCAACAATTTCTCCAAACCCCACAAGCCAACCTTACAGCAAAAAATACACTAACACTTTTTCTTGAGAGCATCTTCCACGATGTCCGCCAAACCTTCAGGATCCTCAAGCGCGTCAACGTAGTGCGCTTTCAAGTTTAGGTTCTTTGTTGAGAATGGTCCGACGAAAGCTAGAATGGGCACAATGCTACTCAAGGCTTCTAAAGCCTCTTCAGCAGACTTGACCGTGACAATCTTGAATATGCCCTTATTCCTAGTGACTGATTTTCTGAATCCCTCCAGAAGAACCACGTGATTGCCCCTGCATTTTTGCAGAATCCGTTTCAGAGAAATGCCTTCTGTGCTTCCTCTTTCAATTGTGGCAATCTCGTTGGACGACACTGCGACGATCGTCCTAGCTCCTGCTTGGGCAAATCTCCAGGTATCTTTCCCTTTAGTGTCGATTGAGAAGTTTTCCTCTGAGACGTGCTTTACAGCTGCAACCCTGTAGCCTCTTTTCGTCAAAACTCTCGTCAATGCTTCTATTGCAGTGGTTTTCCCAGATTTCTTGCTGCCGAC
>JBGPBD010000046.1:0-5660 GCA_041481045.1 Bathyarchaeia archaeon
AAGCGTTCACGCTATTTCCAGTGGCGCTTGCATTTGCGGTCAGAGCGTAGTCGTCCCAGAGTATCTGGTATGTTCCATTCGCAGTGCTTATGTTGGCGACAAACTGGACAACTGTGCCAACGTATCCGTTGGTCGGAAGCATTGAGATCACTGCAGATGCACCTTTTGCTTGTGGCAGAAATGAAATGGCCACAAAGACCGATGTCAGAACTAGGAGCAAACATGCTAAGGATTCAGCTTTTCTACATGGAAGCTTCATCAACCAAATTTCCCCTGTAATCTACGTTAAAGATTGTGAACACTTCTAACACTGAGAACATTTTAAACTTTACCTTTTATCCTACATCTTTACCTTTAGTTTTGGTTTTCTGGGCAGTTTCACCATGTTCACGCCTGTAACACGCTCGAAGCCTACTTCGCGTGCGCTAACCCTGCTTACCTGCGTGGTCGGGCATTTCAGCAACTCCCAGACCGTGTTGCGGAAAAGGCGCGCCGAGAATGCCCAGAAGAAGCTGCAGGACGGCTGACGAAGGCTCTATAGTCATTTGAAGACGCAAATGAAAAGCAACTTAAGCTGGAAAGAAATAGTAATGCTCGAGATTTGAGGGTTCCACATGATCGATGAGATTCTAAACTTGGTTCAGAAACATGAAGCGTGGCGTGGAAAACAATGCCTGAATCTTATTCCATCCGAGAACGTTATGAGCCCAGCTGTGCGAGGCCTCCTTTCATCTGAACTCGCGCACAGGTATACTGCAAGAGACGGGTTTTACATGGGAACACGTTTCACAGACGAAATCGAACAGTACGGCGAGAAACTGGCAAGAGACGTTTTCAAGGCCGAAGTCGCAGATCTGCGGCCACTCTCCGGGCACATTGCCGACCTGATCGTGCTAGCAAACCTTGCTAAACCAGGCGAAGCGTTCATGTGCGTCTCTCCGCAAGATGGCGGATATCCTGGAATGTGGAAAGAAGGACTTGCTGGGCTTCTCAGACTCAAACCAGTTGCTTTTCCATTCTCTAAGCACGATTGGAACATAGAAACTGAAGAGGCAAAAGAAGCCATAGCCCGCGTCAAGCCGAGAATAGTGGTTTTTGGTGGAAGCCACATTGTTTTCCCGCATCCGGTGAACATGCTGGCTAAGGTTGCCCGCGAAAATGGCGCGTTCGTGGGGTTTGACGGTTCACATGTTCTAGGGCTTATTGCAGGCGAATGTTTTCAGGACCCGCTGCGAGAAGGCGCAAACGCCTTGTTCGGCTCAACCCACAAGTCCTTCTTCGGACCTCAGGGAGGCATAATATTGGCTGACAAGGAGCATGGAGAACTCCTGAAAGAGAAAATCTACCCGGCGTTCGTTGATAACGCTCATTGGAACCGCATAGCAGCTCTGACCTTGGCACTAGCAGAAATGAAGGAATTCGGCAAAACCTATGCACAGCAGGTTGTCTGCAACTCTAAAGCTCTAGCGAAGGCTTTGAGCAACTATGGTTTCCCCGCTATATGCAAACATCTAGGGTTCACGCGCTCACATCAAATAATCCTAAATTATGGCGATGATGAAAAGGGGAAAGCCGTGGCGGAGAGGCTTCAAAATGCAAACATAATCACAGACCGCGCCATCAGAATAGGCACATGCGAGATTACGAGGCGTGGAATGAAGGAGAGAGAAATGCTGAAAATAGCTGAAGTGATCAAAAGAACGATCATTGATGGGGAGCAGGCAGAAAGCATCAAAAGGGATGTTGCAAAGCTCAGCGCAGAGTTCCAGAAAGTCGAGTACTGCTTTGAAGAATGAACTGTTTATTAACTCTCTTTCTCTTCGTATCCCCGTACTAACACAGACAGGCTCAGACGATGTCATTCTTGGAAAACCCAGTTCCAATCAAGCTCATACAGACTTTGAAGAAACAGAAGTATCATCTCATCGGCCGACATTCAGCTGTGAAGAGATGCAGGTGGCTGCATGAAACCTTGGTCCACGACAGACCATGCTACAAGCAGAAGTTCTACGGGATCAAAACACACCGATGCATGCAAATGACGCCCTCACTCTTCTACTGCACACAACAATGCCTATTCTGCTGGAGGGCACAGAACGGCGACCTTCAACTAGCATGGGACGAATCGAAACTTCCAACGTGGGATTCTCCCGAGGACATCGTGGAAGCCAGCATCAAAGCGCAGCACGCGATTCTGTCAGGCTACAAGGCTAACCCCAGAACAGATCGACAGAAGTTCAAAGAAGCGTTGACACCTAAGCATGTGGCAATAAGCCTAACAGGAGAACCAACGCTCTACGCGCAAATAGGAGAACATATCCACACGCTCCATCAAAGAGAGCTAACAACATTTCTTGTGTCCAACGGAACAGTGCCGTCAGCCCTAACGAAGATGAGTGAGGAGCCCACGCAACTTTACATTTCAGCATGCGCTCCGAACAAAACAACCTTCATTCATGTCTGCCGGCCACAAATCCCACATGCCTGGGAAAAACTGAACGAGACCTTGGCACTCTTGCCAAGCTTCAGATGCCCAACTGTCATTCGAATAACTTTGGCTCAGGGCCTAAACATGAAAAACATCAAAGACTACGCCAAAATCATCCGGAAAGCAAGCCCAACATACGTTGAGCCTAAAGCCTACATGCATGTTGGTTTCTCAAGACTGCGGATGGATTTTGAGAATATGCCGAGCCACGTGCAGATACGTGAATTTGCGGCGCAGCTGGCTGATGAAACAGGGTACAATATCATTGATGAGTCTGAGGAAAGCAGGGTTGTACTCTTGAGCACGCTTGAGAAGCCAATTTCATTTGCCAAATAACAATATTGATCGCAAATGATTCTGGTTCTAAATGCTTATTGATGATATGATAGTTGACTTCCGAATCAAATGAGAAAAAAGCTTATATAGTATCTTGACCATTGCCCTTCATCTTAAACCCAAAATTGAATCAAGGTGTCATAATGGTCAACGAAGGAAGAGGACGTCTATTCAGAAGGAAAGACGGCAAATACTTAATCTACCTGCCAAAAGACCTAGCCGAAGACAGCATGTTCCCATTCAACGACTCTGACTCCATATTCGTAAAAGTAAGCTTCAAAATTGGGGACTCTACGAAACTTCTCGTAGAAAAATGGAAAGAACAAGAGCCACAAGAGTAGCATCCGAAGAACAGCGATGTAACCGTCGCCCATATTCCTCGCCTCCATTTTTTGTTAACGCAAAAATACTTATGCTTCCCACGCTTAAACTGCCACAGGCGCATATCGCATGTCATGTTTGAAGCCTATTCTCGACGAAGTGAAAAATGAACTCAAAAAGAAAGAAAAAGTGCGAGTAGACGCTCAAGAAAGCATGCGCAGAGCTACAAGCCTCTCGAAGCAGGCGATACTTTACATTCACCAGAAAAGGACAAAGGAAGCCAAGAAGCTCATTGAAGACGCCGAGGAAATAATCACGAACCTCAGCAAGACTTCGAGGGCGCATCCTGAGATCGTCCACGGGGGCTTATTCGATGCTGCCCGCCAAGAATACTCGGAAGCAAACATATTCCTGAAACTAGTTGAGGAATCGCGGTTCGCCACACCTGAGGAGATCGGCGTACCCTCAGTAGATTACGTTCTCGGATTAGCAGACGTAATAGGGGAATACAGGCGGTTGGCGTTAGACGCGCTGAGAGAGGGTGACGCAGAGAAGGGAGAAAATTGCCTGAAGACGATGGATGAGATCTTTGTTGAACTTATGGCTATGGACGAAGCGTACATGATGGTTCCTGGACTTCGAAGAAAATGTGACGTTGCAAGAAGAATTATCGAGGCCACACGTGGAGACATAACTCAAGAAGTGCGAAGAAACGCGTTAGAAAAGCATCTGAAGCGAATTGAGAAGATCATGAAAGGCGGGCCGCAGAAACATAGACCCCGAAAAACAGAATGAGATATTCATGCCTCGCAAAATGCCGACTTATTCCGTTGAAAAGGCTCACAGAACACAGCTGCTGATGTCCAGGCATATCATTTTCGAGGATAAACTGCCTAGGAAAATACGCCTTGTTGCAGGCGTAGACGTTGCATACGCGGGAGACGTATCTTTTGGAGCCGTAACGGTCCTTGATTATGAATCTCTCAAATCCGTCGAATCGCAGATCGCAATTTGCAAGACAAGCATGCCTTACATTCCGACACTGCTTTCATTCCGAGAAATCCTCGCTTCAGTAGCCAGCATCAAGAAATTGAAGTTGCAGCCTGACGTTTTCCTTGTGGACGGGCAGGGATTCGCCCATCCGTACCGTTGCGGACTGGCAAGTCACCTCGGCCTCGTGCTAGGTCGACCGACGATAGGCGTCGCAAAGAGCAGGTTGTTCGGGGAAGTTGAGAAAACCAAGGCTGGCGAAGATGTCGCTTTTCTGAGACATGATCATGAAGCCATTGGAGCTGTGGTTACTACGAAACGGGGAAGCAAACCGCTTTACATCAGTGTTGGTCACATGGTCTCATTGGACACTGCCATAAAAATCATCAAGACTTGCACACGTGGCAACCGAATTCCAGAGCCGCTTCTGAAGGCTCATCAACTAGCTGACGTGGAAAAACGAAAAATCCATATCTCATCAGCAACAAACGATTAGACTATGAAACGAAAATTGTCCCATCAGAACTTTGAGTCTTTAACAGACAAGATCTGTGATGAAAACCTTCGACATAGAGTTCTTGAACTGCTGAGAAATCCGACCTTCGTAATTGATGGGAAGAAGCATCAGGGCCTACCCTTCGATGTTTCCCCAGCGGGAAAGTCAAATCATCACTGCTATCCCGGAGGCTACGTTGAACACGTTGTCTCGACAGCGAATATCGCGTTGGCCATGTGTGCTTCCGTCGAAGAGGTTTATCATGGAAAAGTGAATCGCGATCTTGTTTTGGCAGGAGTACTACTTCATGACGTTTTCAAACCTGTGACATACTCCGTAGATGAGCACGGCGGCATCGGTTCAACACGCTTAGGTGATTACCTTGATCATTTGTCAATAGCAACGTCAGAGCTCGTTCGAAGAGGCTTTCCCTTGGAACTGGTTCACATCGTAGCTGCCCATCATGGAAGTTATGGTCCAATCAGACCGCACACTATTGAAGCACTGATATGTCACTTGGCAGACTTGGCAGACAGCAGATTGAACAGCGAAATACTTAGCGCAGCATCATATCTTGCACGGAATGCTGTTGGTCAAGAGCTGTTTGAAATGAATTCGAAAGAAGCCTTCGAGATAGTTCATTCGAAAGCCATTGGAGGTTGGGGCGACGTGGCGAAAACAATTGAAAAAATAAATCAGAAGAGGAAAGCACACAAGGCTTAATAGCCCTCGCAAGTGAATTGGAAAAACGGTGCATCAAAATGGAAATATCCTTCGAGGAATTTCAGAAGCTAGACTTGCGTATTGGTAAGATCATTGAAGCAAACCAGATTCCTGGGTCGCGAAACCTCATAAGGATGATCGTGGATTTCGGAACTGAGAAGAGACAGGCAGTGGCCGGATTATTGCAGTACTATAAACCTGAAAACCTTGCAGGCAAAAAATGCGTCTTTATACTAAACCTTCAGAGGCGGAAAATGATGGGCGTCGAGTCCCAATGCATGATCTTGGCCGCTGAAGACGAAAAGG
>JBGPBD010000047.1:0-5660 GCA_041481045.1 Bathyarchaeia archaeon
AAAGATGAAATCTGCTCTGTCTGAGTTTTTCGAGATCGTTGAAGCCAATTTGAGAGAAGAAGGCAGGAAGATTCTATTTGTCTGCAGGAAGAATTGAAAGCGCGCGTAACAAACCGTCACAAAAATCTTCTTCTACGAAGGTTTTGTAACAATCATTAATTTAGGACCCCCTTCTGCCTGTGTTGAAAGAATTGTAAATTGTAACAAGTTACTTTGCGCGCGAAAACCCATTGAAAACCCTTCGTAATGTCTCTGCTAACTAGGTTTATTTCAAGCGCGCGCGTGCTACTGCTAACAAGGTGACTGGAGTAAGCCAGAAGGATAAGTTTTAGTAGTTTACTTCGCTCAGAGTCAGCACGGCAAACGGAGGCTAGCAACAATACACGTGCGCGAACTGTTGATCATCCGGCTGCAACACGCGATAGGGATGCTGCGCCTCGAAAGGTTGCCCCGGCCGAAAGGATCAACGCACTTTTTTGCCGATTACTTCAAGGGACTGGAGAAAGTTAACGCCGTCAAGAAGATTTTCGGTGACAGGACAGCAGAGGTGCTCGCCAATCTGAGAGTAGAGTTCACTTGGATAAGGAGCTACATGTGGGTCAGCGGTACCGACGGGCATATCACGATCAGCTCCTACTACTTGAACAACGGAAACAAGATCGACATATACCTGGATCTGATCCACGAACTCGTTCACGTTAAACAATTCATGGAGGGAAAACAGCTCTTTGACAGCAACTACAGCTACGTTGACAGACCAACAGAGCTTGAGGCTTACAGGCATGCAGTTGAAGAGGCCAGAAACCTGGGATTGACTGACGAGCGGATATGCACATATCTTAAAACTGAATGGATGACTGATGAAGATCTAAAACACATAGCAAAAACTCTAAACGTTAAGTGCACCGCGCGCACGACATGAAGTGAACTAGCTTTTTCCGAGACAACTGTGATAAGAGTCAACACCTCTCTGTTGCCTCCGAACGCGACACAGGCGGATTTTCGATAGGAACACGATTTCGAAAGAACCATTCGAGGCAGACAGTGGCATGCCCACGCTGTTAGGTAGTTGCGTGTAGAGATTGGCTAAACGGATTGTTGAAACTGAACTCGATCACGTCTGCGGTAATTCTGTTGTTAAGCCATTCTGCAGGCACAAACAGAGAGATGGGTAAGACACGATAGGAATAGCACAAAAGAAATATAAGTTACCTTCGATCTCGTGAGGATCATACGGTGCAGACGATGAATGTTTGGAAGCTTCGTTTGTCCATGGTTGGAACGCTAGCCGTTATAATAGGTCTTTCCACGCTGATTTTCGGAGTAATTCTATTTCTTTTCAGCACTTTCGATCTAGTGACATTAGGTGTCATAGTCGTTGCGTTCAACATTGGCCAGTGGCTGATTTCGCCATACATAATTGATGCTCTATATCACACGAGAGAATTGCCGCAGAACGAGAATCCAAGCCTTCATCAAGTGGTTGAGGAACTGAGCAGAAAAAGTGGGATAAAGACGCCTAGGCTGATGCTTGCGCAGATTCCAATCCCAAACGCCTTTGCCTATGGGTCACCAATCGCCGGCAACAGAGTAGCAGTCACAGACGGAATACTGAAGACACTTAATCCTGGGGAAGTTGAAGCCGTCATTGGACATGAACTCGGCCACCTGAGACACAGGGACGTTCAAGTGATGATGTTTGTTTCTCTCTTACCAGCCTTGTTCTCCTACATCGCCTTTTCTTTCATGTTTTCAGGCGCATACGGCAAACAGAAAAACCAAGGCAGCAACGGAGCACTAATAGGTATTGCTTTCATGGCTTTCTCCTGGGTTCTGAACATGTTCATACTCTATCTGAGCCGTCTCCGCGAGTACTATGCAGATAGGCACAGCGCAACTATAGTCGATGGTGGATCCCAGAAGCTCTCAACTGGACTCGCCAAGATCGTCCAAGCAACGAAGAGCATGGGAAGATTCAAGAAGGAAAAGAAGAATCAGAATGCTCTTAGGGCTCTGTTCATCACGGACCCAAATTGCGCCGAAGCGGATTGCGCTGCAATCTCAATGATGTCAACGTCAGGCGACCAAAAACTCGTTCAGGAAATACTTTCAAAGAAACTTACAACAGCGGACAGAATAATGGAAATCTTTTCAACCCACCCTAACATAGTGAAGCGACTGAAAGCGCTACATGAACTGGCCTAAGAGTAGAATATCATCCAACGATTTTCCCCATCATTTGCATCTTTTCTACGAAAACAATTAAAAACAATAAGCTAGCAATTCGTAGGATAGCCCTTAAACGTGATAAAAATGAGAAGCCAAGATATCTTCTCGGAAATTGAAAAACAAAAGAGCAGCATGGTGGAAACACTAATGGGGCTCATCAGAATCCCCGCAATCGCGCCTGAAAACGGCGGAGAAGGAGAACTGAAAAAAGCTGACAAATTAACTCAGACACTGAATGCGATCGGATTTGACAAGATAGAACGATACGACGCAGCAGACAGTCGAGTTCCATCCAAACGAAGACCCAACACGATAGCTTTCTTGAATGGAACAGACCAAAATGAGCGATTATGGATAGTAACCCACTTGGACATCGTTCCGCCAGGAGAAGAATCCCTCTGGACCGTAACGAAGCCTTTTGACCCAATAATCAAGGATGGCCGAGTCTATGGACGTGGCAGTGAAGATAATATGCAATCGATGATGGCCTCAATCTTCGCAGTGAAGGCTCTGAAAGACTTAGGCGTGAAACCAAAGAGAACAGTCGCTTTGGCTTTTGTCGCGGACGAAGAACAGGGAAGCGAATACGGGATTCAACATCTCATAAAACAAGACCTATTCAAACCGGAAGACTTGATAATTGTGCCTGACAGTGGGCGAGAAGACGGCAGCTTCATAGAAATAGCAGAGAAAAGCGTTCTGTGGTTCAGGATTCGCACAATCGGCAAGCAGACGCACGCCAGCAGACCAAGCACAGGACTGAACGCGCACCGCATAGGAATGCAGTTTGCGTTAGCATTAGACAAGCTTTTGCACGAGAAATATCCGGAAAAAGACGACTATTTTGATCCTCCAGAAACCACGATCGAGCCCACGAAGAAGGACGCAAACGTCGATGCAGTAAACATAATTCCTGGTGAAGACGTAACCTACTTTGACTGCCGAATTCTTCCCCAACATAACGTAGAAGAGATAATCAGCAACACAAGAAAGCTCGCAGTAGAGTTTCAAAAAAGTACCGGAGCCGACATACAATTTGAACCAATACAGAAGACATTGGCTCCCAAACCAACAAACGCCAATGCCAAAATAGTGAAGATGCTGAAAGAAGCAATTAGAACCGTCAGAGGAATAGAACCAAAGGTCGGCGGAATAGGCGGGGGAACCTGCGCAGCCTACTTTAGGAGAAAAGGACTTCCAGCAGTTGTTTGGAGCACAATTGACGAAATAGCCCATCAGCCAAATGAATACGCCAAAATAGACAACATGGTCAACGATGCCAAAGTCTACGCTTCCATGGCGGTAATGTGAACATGAGGACGCGGCAGAGAAAGTGTTATAAGGCTGGTTGGATAATCCATCCAACCACATGAACTCACGTAAAATCGCCATAATTGCAACTCTTTCCGGGCTTTCAGTTGCGACAAACTACGCTTTAATATCATTACCCAACATCAAACTCATGGATCTTATCGTATTTGTCAGTGGGTTCTGCTTTGGTCCGATGGTCGGAGCTTTGACCGGCATTATACCTTGGACAGTTTATGGCACATTGAACCCTCTAGGCTTTTCGCTTCCTATATGGCTCGCCACAATGCTTTCCGAATCGATCTACGGGCTTGCAGGAGCACTGGTTCGAAGAAGCATAAATCCGGGCGAGCTCAAAGGGTCAAAATGGTGGTTCAATCTAAGCATCTTTTTCGGCTTTCTGAGCGTCTTCCTAACATTTGCCTATGATCTCATGACGAACTTCGTTTTTGGATATTTCAGCAATTCGAACGTGATATTCTCCGTGGTCTTTGGGTTTGTCACTTTTGGGCTAGTTCACATGATTAGTAACGCATTTTTCTTTGGGGTAGGCTGCGTGCCATTGATTAACGCTTTGTTGAAAGTCACCAGGAGTGAAGGCTCTGACGTTCCTGAGAAATAGGTGGATTCTATTCAGCATACTGCTTGGATGCTGTACTCTGATATCCTCTTTCGAGGCAGCCTACTATTGGCTCCAGTACGCAGACCTCCGCACCAGAATAGGTGGTGTGCTCATAGACGTGAACTTGGGCGTAGACTACGGAAATGGTTCGAGAATATGGGAAAACAATACGAGAGCGTTAACAGGACAGACTTTATTTGACATTACAAAACAAACTAATAACGTAACATATCAAACCGGAATGTATGGAACTGAAATCCTATCCATCAACGGCATTGGCAAACAAGGAGCTTCCGGGTGGACTTATTGGATTTGGAACGGCACTGATCGTTCTTGGTCAATAGTGTGGGAAAACGTCGACAAGCACCTCGTGACAAATGATGAAACTTATGTGTGGTACTACGAAAGCAGCTTCAACCCCCCATCATAGATTTCGAAGCCAAAACCCTCTGGTCCGCAGGTTTTGAAAAGGAGGCAACCAGCAAAAGAGCATGGTAGTTCAATGTTTTTGACACGTTTATTCTGACAAACGATTTTAAGCCGAGAAACATGTGATAAACGAATGATTGAGTGGAGTTGTGAGCCTTGGAAAAAACCCAACGTGCATTTTCTCAAGCAATAAAAGAAGGAAGAAAGAATCTGACTGAAACCGAAGCCAAAGCTGTTTGCATGGACTATGGTATTCCGGTCACAAGGTCTGAGTTAGCAGAAAATGAAGAAGAAGCTCTCAAACTAGCAGAAAAGATCGGATTTCCTGTAGTTCTAAAAATTGTTTCGCCAGACATAGTTCACAAGTCAGACGTAGGCGGCGTCATAGTCAACTTGAAGAACGCGAAGGAAGTTGGAAATGCCTACAAACAAATATTGAGCAACGTCAAAAAACATGACGCCAACGCTAAAATAGTAGGCATGCTTGTCCAAGAAATGGCGCCAGCCTCAACTGAAGTAATCGTGGGCTCAATCAAAGACCCTCAGTTTGGCCCAGCATTAATGTTTGGACTGGGCGGAGTGTTCGTAGAAGTCCTGAAAGACGTAACTTTCAGAATTGCACCCGTAACCGAGGAAGAAGCCCACGAGATGATTGAAGAGGTCAAGGCATATCCACTCCTGAAAGGCTACAGGGGCTCACCCCCAGCAGACATAAACGCCATAGTGAAGATCATCTTGGCCACATCGAAACTCGTGATGGAGCACGAAGAAATCAAAGAGCTTGACCTAAACCCTATAATGGTCTACGAGAAGGGAGCAAAAGCCGTCGATGCAAGAATAATCCTTGAATAAGTCAAAATCATTTTTCCCGCAAACTAAACTCTGAAGAAGTGACCAATGCAATTGCGACCCGAGAACGAAGCTAGGCGGATAGGCTCCTGAATGCATGAGGAGAGAAAAAGACTTGTCAAAGCGCCAACAAATCGAAGAATCGAATGAGAAACTCTCGCTTCTAAGAGAGCAGACAGACAAGCTTGAAGCTGAAGCCAGTGAATTGGCAGAAAGACGAGAC
>JBGPBD010000048.1:0-5618 GCA_041481045.1 Bathyarchaeia archaeon
AGTCGGTTTTGAGTACCCAAGCAACTATCAACTATTTTGTCGGCAAATCTGACTTGTTTCTTGTCGTAGAAGTATAATATCCATATATGATAGCCTGTCTGAACGGTTATTGATAGCAAAGCACTGTTTCCAATTTTGTTACCCCAAGATCCCGTCTGGGTGTTTTGAAGCTTGTCAAGTTCGTCGTAAAAAACGTTTAATGCGTCTTCCGCCCAAGATTCATCGTGGCAGTCTCTCGCATACTGAAGCAGGGCGCAGTAGTTTTGAATTTCGTTGCTTACGTTAGCTACATTGCCGTTCCAGTCTCTGCTGTTAAGCCACTTTACAATTACTTCACGATTCTCGAATTCCCTGAGAAAACTTAGAGGTTTTGTAGCAACCACGCCCAAAGCGTTTAGCGCCATAACCGTGTGCAGTGTGAGATGCCTCCAGCCCCACCAGTCAGCGGTTTCCGCCAACTGATTTGCCACAGCAGCATCTTTGAACAGACCATCATCATGCTGATGATTCTGCATGCTGCGTATCCAATCTTGCCTTTCGCTGAAAGATAACTGGGACATATCGTTGTAAAGGTCGCGAAGCAGACAAGCATAGACCGAGGCATACAGTAAGGGACTTCGCCCAGAGGGCGAATATCGATATTGCCCATATGGTCTTGATCTAAGACGCATTTGCTCAGTGAAAGATAGAGTTTTTTCTCGGATTTCCCATATGTTGAGTTTGCCTATTGCCGCGCTACTAGTTGAGACTCTTTTCTTAAGCTGAGCCTCCATTACAATGTTGTTTCTGATTCTTGAACTAACACCGCCCTCCGAGCCCATTGAATTCTTTAGGCTACCGCTTTTCATTATCAGTCTCCCGACCAGAGTCTTCATTAGAGGATCAGCAACTCGGCCAAGTTTTTCCATTTATCAGCTCTCCAAAAAGAAGAGAATGAAAAGAACGCTATCGAGTTAAGGCATGATTGGATTGTTATAGTCTTCCGCAGATTTGGTCGAGCAGACTTACGGTTGCTCTACCCCGTTCAGCTGTTGTTGTGAATTCAGTGTTGTCTATCAAGCTCTGAATGAATTGGTTAATGACGAAGTAGTGTGCGCTTGCCTTTCCTCTTGCAGCTTTGACGAACGTCGAGGCTGTGGTGCCGAGTACTTTCAAAAGTTGCGCGCTCAGGCTCAGATTGCTCATACCGACAGAAATTGCCGATCGAGCGTGCGGCTTGTAAAGTATTACAGACCGTCCCCAAAGGTCTGCGTGTAAGGCCAGCTTTGAACCAAAAATGTCTAATGTGTCTCCGTGAACACATGAGTTGCATGACGCTATAATCGCGCCCAGACCATTCTTTCCTTCTAGTAGTACCTGGAGCTCGTCGTTTTTCATGAATGCTCGGTCACTCATTTTCCTGCCTATAACGGCGACTGGTTTGACGTCTTCAAGGAAGAACTGGCTCAAATAGACCGGGTGTGGTATGATCTCGTAAAATATTCCACCGGGCAGTTTGTGACACCAGTGATCTTTGTTCGTGCAAAGTTCGCTGTCTACGCCTTCAGATGTTCTGAGCTCTACGTGAAGGAGGTCTCCCATTGCGCCTGAGTTGATAAGTTCTTTTGCTTTCATTACTGCAGGATTGAACAAGTTTTGATGCACTACGCCCAAACGAACATTGTTTTTCTTCGATGCTGAAATCATAGCGTCTGCATCTTGAACGCTTGTAGCCATTGGTTTTTCGACGAGAACGTGGCAACCTGCATTCATTGCGTTGATAGCCAATGTCATGTGGGTAAATGGAGGAGTGCATATGTCCACAATGTCGGGTTTTTCCTTTGAAACCATACTTTCAAGATCACTAAAAACATTCTTTGTGTGAAACTTCGAGGAGGCTTCTTTCGCGATGTCCTCTCTGCTGTCACAGATGGCTACTACCTCAACGTTCTTTAGATTTTGCAGAACAGGAAGATGTGATTCAACCGCGATTCCTCCTGCTCCAACCACTCCTACTTTCAAAGTCACCTACTTTTTTGCCTCCTTCAAGTCACTTCAATATTACAGGTTTCCTTATTTCACTTATCTTTTCCCAAGTTTGCTTTTCCTTCCCTTTCACTTCCATAGTCATTGCAGCGAGCATGATCCAGCTGTTCACGATATGCGTAACGAACAGTTGCCTAACCTTGCCGACCAAAAGAACTGCGAAGATCAGGAGGAGCCAAGGATATCTTAAAAACATTGGTATTGAAAGGGCAATGAGTGGAAGCAAGATTATTGGATTTATTACGTAAATGAAGGTTTCAAATGGCAGTATCAACCTGCTAAGCGGCGTCTTTTCCTTGAACATCAAATGCTTGTACTTCCAAAGCGCTTGGAAGACATGTCTGGCGCGTCTGACTTTCTGGCGGAGCTTCTCTTTCCAAGTGTATGGTGTCTGTTCTATGAAGTAGGCGTCTTCTGCCGTTATTGCTCTGTACCCTTCTTCTGCCAATCTAAGAGCTAAGGGCACGTCGTCTCCGCCTATCTCCTCATCAAATCCCACGTTGGCTATCAGTTTCCTCTTGACAAGCATCAGCTCACCTTCGTAGAGAACAGTGCTATACAGCTTGGACTCCCCTATCCTGAGCCATGCGTAGAATTCCCTGTATGTCCTCTCAGTCTTTACAGAGTTGGTTTCTTTGGCTGAGGTTATTATGTGAAGACCTGCGACGGAACCCACTTGTGGGTCATTTATGTATTGCAGGGCTTTTCGAAGAGAGTTGCGTAGCAAGAGGCAATCTGCATCTGTCTTGACAATTATCTCTCCATGAACATGAGTTAGTCCTTCATTGAGAGCATTGACCATTCCTTTTCTTTCTTTTTGGCATATGACCTGTCCCTCGATTTCGGGATGTTTTTGCAACCATTCTTTGACCAAACTGACGGTTCTGTCCTTCGAAACACTATCCACTACTACGAGCTCCATTTTTTCCTTAGGATAATCCAATTCTGCAACATTGTCCAATTTTCGTATAATTATGCCTTCTTCCTCGAAGACTGGAATTAGGATTGAGACACTTGGCTCGTACGTGGGGTCCAGCCGTATGTTCCATGGCTTTCTCTTAGCTATCCTTCTCATGTACAGTATGTAAGCGCCAAAAGGAACGATGTTGATTCCTAACACGGTCAGCCATAAGACTTCAAGAAGCATTCTGTTCTTCAACCTCTGCTGCTAGTTTTGCCGGTGTCGTTATCCACCCGTCGCTGTCAGATGAAATGTAACTTAGAAAATCCTCGTACATGGAGATATTTTCGGAGTCGAAGAGTCCATATTCAGGATGCGAAAGCAGAACGCTGCACCCACCAATTTCCTTGATAACTGTCGTGAACGAAAACCATTCTGCAAGTGTTTCTTTCGCGGTGAGGCCTAAAACATAGAGCAACTGATGGTCTTGGACTGTGCTGACGGGTATCTCAACAAGATTATTCAAGACCAATGGAAAGACTGTTCCTATTCCAAATGGGCTCATTGTCTGCGGATGTTTGGGTTCCCATGTTGGAACGGAAGTATCATAGGAATAGTCTGCCTTTTTCAACTGTTCAAGGATTGTTGAATTGTGTTGGAGTAGTGGGGACCTAAAACCTTTTACAGATGAACCTGAAACCTTTTCGAGTAACAGCTTGGCCTCGTAGAGTAATTGGAAGAGTTTCTTGTTGGGCAGGCTGACCAAGTTTCCGCTGTGTTGGGCTCCATGCACTCCAACCTCGCCATGGTTTGCAAGGTTTTTAATCGTTCCAGAATCCAACGAATAATGCTTTGTGGGGACGTACCATGCTGACTCAATATCGTATCTTTCTTCCAGCTTCTTGATAGCTCTGGCTTGAGCTAGGCCTTGTTTAGTGTCCACGTCATGTGTGACAATGCAGCAGCTTTTCTTTCCTTTCCACGTTTTCCGTGGCAATCTCTTTCCTGAGATTTTCTCAATCGCATTGGCGACTATGAATCTTAATGCATCTAAAGAAAGCTTGTCGCAATAGTCTAGTTTTTCGTCTACTTTTCCCCTCATGACGAAGTCTCTAATCTTCTTAGGCGCTACATCGTATCGGATTGGAAGGCTTGTCAAAAAACGGTATAAGGCTGAGGACTTGCCGTCCAATACTGGGTTCACAATTCTCTTGTATTCCTTCACAACGTCCACTCTTAATAGCATCAGTTCATCATTCAAAACAAAATCAGCAGATGAGTTTTCTTTTCCAATAAGCGCTGCATTTTTTTCATAGTCATAAAGTCTTTCTGGCGAAACAGTGAGACAAGTTCGTTGCGAAATGACAACGTGAATAAGTTCATTGAAGCTGGGTCCGAGTTTCAGTTTATGCTTTCTTAGCAGATCAAGGAAGTCTGCTCCATCATGTGGCACGATTATAGCTTTGTTCACTACTGGTTCTTCGCAGCCGTTTACAATCACAATGTCCGCTTGATCTGGACTTGTAAACGAGACTTCCCATGGCGAGAGCAGCTCCTTAATGATTTTTGCGTCAGAAGCCTTCGCTTGAAAACCTATTCTCACAGGTGCACGCACACAGACTCAGTCTTTGATACCTAGCTTCAAATATACTAACGGACCGGTTATCTTCCACCAGTCACGAAAAGGCGAGATGTTAGAGTACCCACCCTTATGTCTGTGCGAGTAAATTTTCGAAACTGGAACTTCTTTCGTTCTGTAACCCAACGTAAGTGCCTTGTAGTGAATGTAATATTCCAGCTGATAGTTGTCAAGCCATTTCTGCCATATGTTGATGCGTTTGTCCAAAAAAATCTTCAAATTGTAAGCCCTGAATCCATTAGTAACGTCCGTGCATCGAATGTTCGTGCAGATAGTCCAAATGGATGGATAGAGTCGACTGAAGACTCCGCGCAAGAAAGGGTTTTTCACTCTTCTTCCTCCGGGCAGAAATCTTGAACCTTGTACGTAGTCGTAGCCTTCCCTGAGAATGGGCTCTAACAGTCGATGTATTTCTCCTGGATCATCTTTGTTGTTGCCAGCCATCACTACAGCTACGTCATACTTTTTGTCAAGTCCGTATTCGATTCCTTCTCTTATCGCATGGCCTATTCCTTTTCTTTCTTTGTTTGCAATTATAACGACTGGCGTTTCGATCTTGGCTGCGGCCCTCTTGATCTCCTTCAAATCATCTTCTTCAGGACAATCTACTACGAGGCATATCCCATCAACATATCCGTCTCTGAATTTTCCCAGCACTGTTACTGCGTTGACGATGTCTCGATAGACAGGAATCACTGCAATCTTCTTGAAATCGAAGTTGCTACTCATCTGATTCCTTCCTACTTGGTCAGCACTTTCGTCGCTGGATTTCCCGCAACAACAGCTCTGTCCGGAACATTCTTTGTTACTACCGATCCTGCTCCGACCAATGCTCCTTCTCCTATGGTCACTCCAGCCAAGATGGTGCTATTTGCTCCGATTGAAGCTCCATTTTTTACTGTGGTCTGAAGCAGTTTCCATTCGCCTTTGACTCGGGGATACTTATCGTTCGTAAAACAGACACTTGGCCCGATGAAAACGTCGTCTTCAATTGTCACTCCCTTGGGAATGAAGACAAATGGCCTTACCTTGCAGTTATCACCGATAGTAACG
>JBGPBD010000049.1:0-5502 GCA_041481045.1 Bathyarchaeia archaeon
CCCCAATTCCTAAGATGACCCTTCGGATACTATACTTTTATTAGTTTGCTGAACGATAGAAAAACTAGCGAACGGAGGTCTCACTTGAGTTCTTTAGACGCTAATTTTATGCATGAAGTTGCCAACACACCGAGAGGACGGGGAGTTCTTGCTTGCATACAATGCGGAAGGTGCACAAACAGCTGCCCAGTAGCCAAGGTGATGGTTGAGCACAATCCAAGAAGACTTATGGAAATGATCATACTCGGACTACGTGCAGACGTCATGCTTGGATCCGTGCCATGGCATTGTCTCTCATGCTTTACATGTCTAGATAGGTGTCCGCAAGGGGGAGACGTGGGCGAAGCAATGTTCGCAATCAGGAACTTGGCTGTTAAGGATGGCAATATCCCCAGTGGAGTGCTCACTCAAGCCCGGAGTCTGTTTGAAGCAGGGCGAGTTGTGACTTCGGGGCGAATGGCCTTGATTCAGAGAGAGAAATGCGGCTTGGGCAAAGAACCTATAGTTGATGTTGAAGCAGTCCAAAAGATACTGAGAAAAACATGCTTTGACAAGCTGATCCAGAGAGGCTCGTGAACTTTATGAAATATGCTTTCTTTCTTGGTTGCTTGGTACCAGCAAGAGAACCGAACTATGAAAACTCCGTCCGAAAGATCGCTTCTGAGCTCGGAGTGGAGCTCGTGGAAATGGATGGAGCAAACTGCTGTGCACCCTTCAGCGTGCAATCTGTGGACTACATGAGTTGGCTTGCATTAGCAGCTCGAAATCTCTGCATAGCTGAACAAATGGAACTCAACATTTTGACCCTGTGCAATGATTGTTATGAATCACTTCTTATGACGAACATGATTCTGAAAGAGGACAAAGAAACAAGAGAAAAAGTAAACACGATCCTTGCAGATGTTGGCCTGCAATTCAAAGGAAAAACAGATGTGAAGATCTTCAGCGACGTACTATATGAAGATGTGGGGTTGGAGAATGTTAAGAATGCTATTAGAGCTCCCTTCAATGGACTTCGGGTCGCCGTACAGCCAGGCTGTCACTTGACAAAACCTAAAAGGATACATTTTGGGGAACGGACAGCCGCTACAGCTCTAGACGAACTTGTGGAAGCAACAGGTGCGAAATCTATCTCCTACAGTGCAAAAGATGCCTGTTGCGGGGGCCCACTGCGTGGGATCAATGATGCTGTCGCATCAAATGTTGCCAAGCAGAAGCTGGATTCTATGAAAGCCGCGCGCGTCGACTGCATAGTCACTGTTTGCCCTTTCTGTTTTCTTGAATTGGACATGGGTCAACTTGAAATCAAGAGACATTCGAAAGAAGAGTATGATCTGCCGGTGTTGCAATTTGCTGAGTTACTCAGAATGGCAATGGGCATGAAGCTCGAAGATTGGGAAATAAAAATCCATAAAGTTCCATTAACCAAAATCATCAACATGGTGGAGGCCAAATGATATGGAGAAGGGAGTTGTGGTTATCGGCGGCGGAATAGCCGGCATACAGGCATCTATGGACCTAGCAAACAGAGGCTTTCAGGTTTATCTTATAGAAAAAAGCCCAAGCATCGGCGGAAGAATGGCGCAATTGGACAAAACATTTCCAACGATGGACTGTTCCATCTGCATACTTGCCCCAAAAATGATAGAAGTGGCACATCATTCAAACGTCCACCTGCTAACATATTCCGAGGTGAAAGAAGTAAAGGGCTCCGTGGGCAATTTCAAAGTCAAAGTCACCAGAAAACCCAGATACGTTGACGAAACAAAATGCACGGGATGCGGAATATGCACTGAAAAATGCCCAATAGAGTCACCTAGCGAATTCGACGAAAACATAGGAGCAAGAAAAGCAATTTACATGCCTTTTCCACAGGCAGTGCCAAGAATAATGACGATAAACAAGGAAGATTGCATGGATTGCGGCATATGTGAAAAAGTGTGCCCATCCCAAGCCATCAACAGAGAGCAAAAACCCCAAGAGATTGAGCTAGACGTAGGCGCCATTGTTGTTGCTACAGGGTTTGACATATTCGATTGTTCCATGATACCACAATATGGGTACCCACAATTCAAAAATGTCATCACAGCGATGGAGCTTGAGCGACTGCTGTGCGCTTCTGGCCCAACTGGAGGTCACCTGATTAGACCTTCAGACGGGAGAATACCGAGAAGCATAGCTTTCATACAATGCGTGGGTTCTCGTGACAGAAGAGACTGGATCGGCCATCCCTACTGTTCAAGCATCTGCTGCAAATACGCGGTTAAGGATGCTGTCTTAATAAAAGAACATGAACCGGACTCTCTAGTCACAATTTTCTATATAGACATGCGAGCATTTGGCAAAGGATTCCAAGAATTCGTAAACCGAGCAAAATCTGAATTCGGAGTGGAGTTTGTCCGAAGCAACCCTGGAGAATTAAGGGAAGACCCGACTACGAACAACCTCACGATTTCATTCGAAGACCCAGTAACCAGAACGGTTCAGGATGTCAAGTACGACTTGGTTATTCTAAGCCCAGCCCTGATCCCCAGCGCAGGAATAAAAGAGCTGGCCAAAATGCTGGGCATAAAACTGGACAACTATGGGTTCCTGAAGTTGTTAGACCCTGTCAAGAAGCCACTCGACACAACCGTTCCAGGAATTTTCGCTGCTGGCTATTGCTTGGGTCCAAAAACAGGAGATATTCCGGACTCGATTACCCAAGGCAGCGCAGCGGCAGGACGTGTGGCCCAGGTCTTATCAGTTGGGGGCGGGCTTAGATGAATGACAAACCCAGAATTGGAGTTTTCATTTGTCACTGTGGAATAAACATAGGCGGTGTAATCAACGTTCCAGAGCTAACAGAATACTCCAAGACCTTACCAAACGTGGTTTATGCTGAACACAACCTCTACACATGCTCGGAAGCAGGGCTGATAGCAATAGAGAAGGCAATCAAAGAGCATAACCTTAACCGTGTAGTTGTTGCCTCGTGCACTCCGCGGACTCATGAACCGCTGTTCAAGGCCAAGTGCAAAGAATCAGGGCTAAACTCATATCTGTTTGAGATGGCAAACATTCGAGACCAGTGCAGCTGGGTTCACATGCACGAGCCCGAAAAAGCCACAAGAAAGGCCAAGGACCTAGTAAGGATGGCAGTTGCAAGGGCCGCTGAACTTGAACCTCAAACAGAACCAGAAGTTGAGGTCAAAGACGCCTCACTTGTTGTTGGAGCAGGCATTGCTGGAATCACTGCTGCACTTTCCATGGCAACCCAAGGCTTCAAGGTGCACTTGATTGAGAAAGAGAAAGAGCTTGGAGGACTAACCTCAAAACTCCACAAGCTGTACCCGACGTTAGCCGATTCCTCAGAGGTTATAAACCCATTAATAGAAGCCGTAAAGTCTCACGATAATATTGAGCTAATGACTTCAACAGATTTGAAAGACGTTTCGGGATACGTTGGAAACTTCACAGCGGCTCTGACTGGGCCACATGGAGAAAAAGAAGTGAACGTGGGAACAATAATCGTGGCCTCTGGCGCATCAAACTACACACCCCCAAAAGGACTCTACCAGTATGGCATATATGATCACGTTGTTACCCAACGAGAATTGGATGAAATGCTGAAAAAAGGAAAGATCGGAGAGCCTGAAAGAATCGTGATGATACAATGCGTGGGCGCCAGAAAAGGCGAGATCCGACCTTCCGAAATGGAAGCATTTCCGAAATCAGACACCGCCGAACTTCTGAGAAAGATTCTCAAAGCGCGCAAGGAAGAAGGATGGCCGTACTGTTCAAGAATATGTTGCATGAACGCCATAAAAAACGCTATACTCGTGAAGGAGAGTTCCCCAAAAACCGACCTCGTAGTGCTTTTCGGAGACCTAAGAGTCTACAAGGAATACGAGGATTTCTACAAAAGGGCCAGAGATCTTGAAGTCCGGTTTGTGAGACATATAGAAGAAGTGCCGCCAGAGATAACTCAGACATCAGACGGCAAACTTCAGGTCATGGCTTATGATTCTATGTCAGGGCTCGAAGTCAAGTTCCCAGCAGATTGGGTTGTCCTGTCCACTCCAATAATTCCAAATAAGGACGAAGTGCTGCTTGCAAGAATGCTAAAGATTCCTATAGGCACTGACGGATTCATGATGGAAGCTCATCTAAAGCTAAGACCAGTGGATACCAACGTGGACGGAGTGTTCATCGCAGGAACGGTTTCAGGACCAAAAGATGTCTCCGAAAGCATAATATCAGGCGAGGCGGCAGCAGCAAGAGCGTCGATCCTCATGGGCAACCGCAAAGTCAAAACAGACGCCATAACAGCGGTCATAAATGAGGACCTGTGCGTTGGCTGTGGACTATGTGAGGAAATATGCCCATATGGAGCACCAAAAATCGAGGATGGAAAATCAAAGATCAGAGAAATACTTTGCAGAGGATGTGGCACATGCGCTGCAGAATGCCCCACTCAGGCGCTAACTATGCGACACTACAAGGACCAGCAGATCCTGGCACAGGTAAAAGCCCTTCTGACACCCGCAACAATAAAGGAGGCTGAAGCTCCAGATGGTTAAAGACACATTTAAAGAAGAGAAAGCTCAGAACGAGTTCGAACCAGTAATTGTGGCTTACTGCTGCAACTGGTGCAGCTACGCAGGCGCAGACCTAGCAGGCACCAGCCGTTTTGAATATCCCACAAACGTGCGAATAGTCCGAGTGATGTGTACAGGAAGGATAGATCCAATTTTTGTTCTAGAAGCTTTAAGAGATGGAGCCGACGGCGTAATCGTCGCTGGATGCCATCCTGGTGATTGCCATTACCAAAAAGGAAACTTCATGATGGAGAAGAGATTCGCTCACATAAAGAAAGCCGTGGAGACGATTGGGATTGAGCCGGAACGCGTGAAGCTTGAATGGATCTCAGCAAGCGAAGGGGGAAAGTTTGCCGCTCTCATCCGAGAGACTACTGAGCAGATAAGACAGTTGGGACCAAACCCATTTAGAAGTATTCAGGAGCCCAAATAAGGTGAGAAAATGAGCGAGAAAGAGATATTGAAGAGAAGAACTGATGCCTCGATAGAAGCCTTCAAGTCTTTCAGGCTTAGGTGGGTGACTGGAAGATCAAAGGTAAAAATGGAGATTGACGAACAAAAGTACCAAAAAATCTTGGACTCAATAATGAAGGACGAGATCGAAAGACATATGATAACTGGAGCCCTTAAAGAAAAGGGCCCCATGACAGTGGGTGAGCTTGCCCAGCTGATTGACCTTCAGCCAAACCTACTAGTACAGCATTTGATGGTCCTAAGAAGAAATGGTGCCATAACCGAGGTTGGAGAGAGAAACAGGCAGTACCTATACAAGCTCGCTTAGGATGTCTGAGGCCTACAGCTTGCTTATGCATTCTGAGTGAACGTCGCCTGGAAAATCATGATCAAAAAAACAGATCTTGCTTTTGTCAATGTCAACTTCGGCTCGGTCGTGAACGCTTGCTCTGTTCAGAAGGTTCTCATA
>JBGPBD010000050.1:0-5491 GCA_041481045.1 Bathyarchaeia archaeon
AATGTAAGTTTTCTAGTCAAAACGGCAGACTCCGACTTGCAGCCTCTACATAATCCTGACAGAGTCTTTCCCGATGAGAATGCTACCATCACCTACGTTTCGAAATCCACCGACTTACGAAATGCGAGCCTTCAATATTCTGTAGATGACTGGAAGACGGTCAACGCCACTGCGATGAACATTTTGGACGATAACAGAACGTGTACGCAAATCATCCCTATGCAAGCTCCAAACGCATTAGTATGTTATAGAGTTGAAGCTGTCGACTCGATAGGAGATGCTCTTGTTGCCACAGGAAACTACTCTGTCGGGCAACTAGCAAGGACCTACTTGCCTAAGCCCATGTTTCCAGTATTTTTCAACGAGTCGCAAATTCCAATAGGACGCGAATGGAGCATCGTGTGTCCACTTGAGGCAAATCACAGCTATCACGTGTACTGCTATGGTGAATGGGTAAACTTGGGACCAGATCCAGAAACAGACTATGACATCAACATTTATGATCCTCTAGGCGAGTTGAAGGGGTATCACACTGAGTCCGCAGGACTTCCAGAACATCTTGGAACCACAGTTAATGATCCTTTCTTTGTACCAGACCAAACTGGCAACTACACATTTGTAATCGTAAATGACGCGATTGAAAGCAATGGAACCCAGCAGGCAACTTTCATGATAATAGAAGACCCAGGGTGCAACGTCTGGCACGAGCGCTATATTGAAGGAGAAGAAGATCATGATCCGTCCGCCCTGAACACTAGAGGGGCTTATGAGTTTGCCACTGAAAGTCAATTCGTGGAAGTGTACGTCAAAGTCCCAATAACTCTAGACGTGTACGAGGCTAGGCTGTATTTAATGGCAGATCCGCAGTCACAGAACATATCGATCCTGAATGGCGTCCCATTGGCCTGGGAACCTGGTCTTTATGGCAACCGAAGCGGAAGCAACGGGGTCATTGGCGGCTATAATCCCGAAACCAAAGGATATCGCGGTGTAGCGTGGGCCAGCTGTGAGCAGTATGGTGAAACCATGTTCATGAACTTCACTTCACCATTTCTTGGAGAGAACCTGTATCATCTGGTCTTGATAGGCGAAGTTGGCTCTGGAAAAATAGAGTTCCTGGTCAAAACAGAATTCAACCAAACCAGCTTAATACCTTCAACAATGCCGGAAAGAGTATATCCCAACGATAACGTCACGATAGCTTACACGTCGAACTCAACAAACCTGAAACAAGCAGTCCTAGAGTACTCTACTGATAGCTGGAAGACGGTGAATGAGCTGAACATGGAAATCCTGAACAGAACATGCCGCGGAAGCATTCCAGGACAAACTGCAGGCACATTAGTCAGCTTCGCAGTCGAAGCTAACGACACTCTCGAGGATGTCCTTGCCGCAAACGGACAGTTCTCGGTTAAGCATCCTTCAATACTGAACGTCACTACAAGCCAAGCAGAAGTGCGGGTAGGAGAAAATGTCACCATTTCAGGCTCATTGCTTCCTAGGGCGGGAAACATGTCGATTATCGTTTCGGCCTTTTCTGAAAACTCGAGCAAAGAAATAGAATGCAACACGCTTGAAGATGGAACTTTCACAACCAGTTTCAAAGTTGAAACAGTTGGAAATTGGATCGTGTCCGCAAGGTTCAACGGAAACGATTCAATCTACCAAACCGAAAGCTACCCATTAGAAATAAGAGTCGATGAACCACTTCTCGCAAAATACTCTCTCTACATATTCGGAGGAACAGGCGCAGCAACTGCAATTGTCATTGTCCTCTACGTAAGGAAGTTGAGAAGATAGAAGACTCAACGGGGAAGAACTGAAGCAAACTGGGTTCTTACGCGCCTCTGCTGGCCTTCGAGAATCGAATCCATCGCAGTGAATGGCCCAATTTAGCGCGCATATTTGAGATATTGATCCTGAATTCATTAAGACTATAAACGCCGAGCTTGATTCTATGATAATCACTGTCAACAAGAGAGGCGTAGACAAAGGATCAGTACGTATGCGCAAGACTATAGGACAAGAAGCCTCGCTGTAAAATTACCTATAGGAGAAGTCACGATTGGCGACAACCCTGGAGAAGAAACCTTATCCGCTAATTACGCCAGCTGCGGTTCAAGCGAAAGCGCTGAACGCCGAAACGGTCACAACTATCGCGACGAATTTTCTCAAAAGGATTGGAAACAAGGGAGGCTTGAAACCGAAAAGGGTCACACTAGAAGAAGCACTTTACGTTGTTGAAATAGAGCTGAAGAAGTTTACAGCTACAATTAGGGTCGACTCGGAAACTCATGAAATCAAGGGATACGAGATACAACCGAAGAGTGAAGAAACTTCATCCTTTTCGATCTCTCCAAAAACGATAGCACTTGTATTTGGGATTTCTGCAGTCGTCTATGTTGCCTTGTATTTTGCGTTCAGAATGTTGGGTATATAGACTTCGATTCTGCGTACGTTGTTCCTGTTGCCTTCTGCCAAATTCATTGTGTATGCAGTTACACAGATTAGCATCTTCGTTTAAAATCAGCCCGAAACAGAAGGTTCGAAATGGAGTATAATTGCTACTCACAATCATATTTGAAATACAGAACGTCGATAAGAACCATTCTCTTGGTGAGATAGGATTTTTGAGGTAAGAAGTGGTAAGGATTAGCTGAGGTGAGCAAGCGGATTGGTTAAAAGCGTAAGGATCTTGGCTCCCTTTGATGCAAGCAGAATCTGCGTTAGCCAGAATCCCGGCTTTCCCGACGCTTACGTGGTTGATCTTCCGTTGGATTCTGTTCCCGATCCAGAATGGCGAGACGCCTTCGAGGCAATGTGGAGGTCAAGCAGAGATCTGTGGGATAGAAAGCTTTTCCTGATCGATGCTAAGGTGAGGCTCGTAACGACTTCAGACGAATTCGTCGAGAAGTTGGCTTGGGTTGAAAAGACGATAAATGAAACAAACGATGCCATCAAAGACCAACATCGCATGATTGAAAGCGAGAAAGAGATGATACGAGACGCAACGGCAAAACAACTGCTACAGCAAGAGAGACCACGTACTGAAATGATCGTGGAGATCCTTAGAAGACGATTTGGCACGTAGAAAGCATTCACAGAGTGCAAAGGTTTGAGTCTGCTGCGCCCGTCTAATCGCAGTTCTTAACGCCTATCATTTTTCTGTAGCTTCTAAGACCAATAGTGAGCTGTTTCAAGAAGCGCAGTTCAACCATTTTTGCGTCAAGCAGCGACATTTTTTCATCGATGCTCTTTGAAGGCACATTCTCTGCGTGCATTATTCAATGTCCCTCACTTTTTTCCAAGAATTTACTTCATCCGTTCTGACTCGCTTTCAGGTTCATACGAGGATTCTTGAACTCCAGTTCTCTCCCTTGCTCTTATCTGGCTTATGAATTGAGCATCAATATTCAGCGTACATTTAAGCATTCTCGGGCGCGAGACCATGTCCTGCATTTCTAATCTCTAGTACTGAAATCCCAGCATGTTTGGTCTGATCCATAAACTGATCCGCTACGCGTTCTAGAGAATGTAAGTCTCGCAGTTACAATTTTCGTGTTATCCGTGCAGAATCTGAAGCCCATGTTCGACCTTTACAAGAATGTGCGATCAATCATTTACAGGATTGATTTCGATCAACATAGCATCTGGCCACGTCAATGCAAATTCGACATGCAAAAATTCCAGCCAATTCCTATTTGTATTTTGACTTCATAATTCTTTTTAGTATCGAGCTTCACAGCTTTTGACGACTATTGAATCGGAATGGCCCTGGAACTTGCAGGAATTTGGTGAATTGCTGGTGAGAGTTATTGATGAAACTATAAGGTATTGCTTAGGGGACGTGAACGCTCTAATATTATACGACTATTTAGAGAGGAAAGCCTGTTCCCTAAATGAAATTCCTGAAAAGCCCGAAGTTTTCTCCATGGAACTGAGAAACATGCTGGGTGTTGGAAGAAGGCAGATGTTGGGTGCTGCTTCAATCTTGGAGGAGACTATTGTCCAGGCACTGTGCCAGAAGCTAGGAATACCTTTTGAGAATGGACCGGTGGTTTTTGCTGACTGCGTTAAGAAGTTAAGGGCCTATTATGAAGGAAAGAAGGAGGTTCAGCGAGCTCATGTTGATACGTGTAATGGAAGGACATCTGTAATTGGGTTACTGCTCTCTGATCGTAATGGAGGTGAAACCCATTGAAGAAAGGAAAGGCGAAAATACTCATGGTAGATGATGATGAGAGTATCTGTAGAGTGATGAGTTTGATTCTGGAAAACGAAGGATACGAAGTGGAAACAGCTCACACAGGAGATGACGCTGTAAAGAAATCGAGAAAGACACCTTATGACGTGGCTATACTAGACATTAGGCTTCCTGACATTGAAGGCACGAAGCTTTTGAAGGTAGTGCGGGAGACATCTCCAGAAATGGTCACGATAATGCTTACGGGATATCCAAATCTGCAAAATGCGGTTGACTCGCTGAATTCTGGAGCTGATGCCTATCTTGTGAAGCCGCCAAATCCTGAGGATGTCATCAATTCGATAGAAGAGAAGCTGCAGAAACGGAAAGAAGGTGAGGCGGCGACGGAAGAGAGAATCTCAGTGTTTCTGAAAGCCAGGGCAGAGAAATTCCTTCAAGAGTCGGAATGACTCCCGCATTCAGTCATTCCTCTCCTCTGTCCCTTGCCGTTTAATCTTGGGCAGATTAATCCAGCAATATTGCTAATCCATCTGTCGACGCCGTTAGCTGTATGCTGAAAATTTGATGACGTGTCCCGCAGTTGCATTGAAGTCTTTATTGTTGGATTGGTGCAGATTTTTTCCGTCCAGTTAAGCGCGAATATAGATGGTTAAACCTTAGCTGCACTTTTGAGGTAGAAGACATAAGCGGAATATGAAATCTTGCGACATAACGTATTTATGAACACCAACCTTATGCATAGTAAAAGTTGAGTTGGTGAAGAATGGTAACGTTCAAGCTTCTCAAGAATCGTTGGGCCTTGAGTACAGTAGTAACTACACTGATCATCTTAGTCGTATCAGTGCTGTTGGCAACCATCGTAACGTACTATGCCATAAACGTAGTCAGCACCAGAGTTCAAGAGGAGAACCTGCATTTGACCAAACAACACATATGGCTTAACGGCACCGCAACACCAGGCACATCAGCATACGCTGTAGGCGCTCTAATGATAGTCAACACCGGGGGCCGCGACGTTGTGCTGGACAAGATCGCTGTGAGAGGCCAACAATGTCCATGGAACGAATCCTTTGCAGGGCAGCAGAAGTTTGTATTGTATTGCACAACCACCGGACCGATAGAACAAGATCTGACTTATGTACCGAATTTCAACTATACAGGCAGCCCCATTGTCAACTACAACGTGATAGGTAGCACGCAGTACAACTATACCGTCGCAACTAATGATCTGATCCTAAAGTCAGGCTACACTATGCTGATCTACATTGTCAACCCTGACAGCATATC
>JBGPBD010000051.1:0-5442 GCA_041481045.1 Bathyarchaeia archaeon
TAGCTGTGCTGTGCAAAAAAGCATAGCGGAGCTGAAGAGAAGAGAGGTTCGATTGGAGGATCTGGTTTATTCTGTGCGGCTCTATTTTGACCCAAACGAGAAAGTGGGAGATATGAAAACTGCACATCAACCCTACCAGTGCGCGTTGCAGCTTATGGATGCTGGCAACAAGCTGAAAAGAGGAGACGTGGTCTCCTTCGTCAAGGTGAAGCCCTTCAAGTATAAAGGAAAGAGCTTCACAGTGAAGCCCGTAGAAGCTGTGACAAGCTTGACCGAGATAAATTCGGGGGATTATGCTCGGAACCTGCTGACTGCTATGAATCAGGTTTTTGAACCAATGGGTATTAATCTCGAGATGGAAAAGGAAGTTGGAATTTACCGTTGGGTCTGAAGCTGAATGGGAAATCTGGTAGTTGAAAAATATTTATGTGCGTGATCGATGTTAATGCAGTCCAGTCTGAAATGGTTGGTGCATAGCTTGGTAGAGGGGTCTGTGGAAGACAAGAGAATAACGTTGAAAGAGGCTGTAAAACTTGTTCCTGACGGGGCACATCTTTTTTTGGGAGGCTTCGGTTTTCAACGTCCGCCTATGGCCTTTGCCCACGAACTGGTTCGACAGAAGAAACGGAACATGACCGTCTATACCTGTGGGTCCGAAATGGATTTGGACATTCTTTCAGGAGCATGCGTAATTTCGCGTGCTGAACTTGCGTTCTATGCGATTGAAGGCATAGGTTTGGCGCCCAACATTCAAAGAAGAATTCGGGAGGGGGTAATAGAGATTGAGGACTACACTAACTTGGCCATGGCGTTGCGGTTCCTAGGCGGAGCATTAGGCGTGCCGTTTATGCCCTTGAAAAGTATGCTAGGAACTGACTTGCTTAAGAAGACCAGGTTCAGACCAAAAAAAGCTGAAGTGATGACATGCCCATTTAGCGGTGAGAAAGTTGTGCTCGTTCCTTCAGTACGCCCTGACTTTAGCATAATTCACGCTTCACGCGTGGACGTAGAAGGGAACGCCCAGATCGATGGCATCAAAGGTGAAGACGTGGAAGGTGCTAGAGCAGGTAAGAAAGCTATTGTTTTTGCTGAGGAAATTGTGGACTCAGAGTTCATTCGATCTCAACCAGATCAAACAGTGATCCCGAATATTTATGTCACTCATGTTGTTGAATGTCCATGGGGCTCACATCCTATGATGGTCTACAACTACTATGACTATGACATGCAGCATGTCCGAACGTACTATGACCAATGCAAAACTGAGGAAGGTTGGCAGAAATATTGCGAAGAGTACATAACAAGCGTGGGAGGGCATGCTGAATTTCTCCAAAAGGTCGGATTTGAACGCTTAATGAAGCTTAGGGCCAAGAAGCCTTTTGCCTACTAGCAAGGAGGAAAGCTTAGAATGAACAAGAAATATGCGAAACCTGACGAATTCTCAACACTGGAACTTATGGCGGTCTGCGGGTCCAGACAGATAAAAAACGGCGAAGTAGTTTTCATAGGCACCGGTTTACCCCTCATAGCGGCCATGCTAGCCAAGAAAACACACGCGCCAAGAGCCAAGATAGTTTATGAAGCGGGGTTCATCGATTCAAATGCAAAAGATATCGCCCTTTCAATCGCCGATTCCAGACTAGGATATAAAGCGGCCGCCGCCATAGGACTGATAGAAACGCTTGGCCTGATGCTCCAAGGTGGACACGTTGACGTAGGCTTCGTGGGTGCAGCCCAAATTGACGAGTACGGAAACATAAATACAACGTACATTGGAAGCTTTGAGAAACCCACGGTGAGGCTTCCCGGGAGCGGCGGGGGAAACGACATAATCAGCTCAGCTAAGCGTATAATTGTCATCATGCCGCATGAAAAAAGAAAAATGGTCAAGAAACTAGACTATCTCACTAGCCCAGGTTTTCTTGATGGACCAGGAGCGCGGGAAAAGGCTGGCCTACTGGGAGGCGGGCCATCACTCGTGGTTACAAATCTTTGCCAAATGGACTTCGACCCAGAAACAAAACGAATACGGCTCGCGACCATCCATCCAGGGGTCACGATTCAGCAGATCGTAGAAAACTCAGGCTTCGACATAATCCTTCTAAAAAGTGCCTCCACAACGGAGTTGCCCACTCAAGAGGAGCTGACGCTTCTGAGGGCAATTGATCCAAATGGAATCTACATCCCGAGGGCTAAATAAACACGCACTTGCGTTTTCTGTGACAACGACAGCGACCAATCGAAGAATTCAATTTTTGGAACACACGTTCTCATGATTTTTCAATCAATTGTAACACTCTGGTAACACTTTGTCTCGCATTCCTGCGCTGTATTTAACCCCAAGGCAGACTTCTGAATTCCGGCACACTACGCATCAAAGAGAGCCATTGATTTTCCTATGTCCTAGCGTGCAGTTTCAAGTTAGTCATGCTACCTAGGGGATTCGGTTCAACTCTGAGCAGATAGGGCTGCTTCTAATCCAAGCCTTCTGAAACGTGAGGTTCTGTCATCTCTTTGATATCGCTCCAGAAGTCTTTGGGCAACCTTGCTAGCGTGTCTTAGCTCAGCTTTTGCCGACAGCGAGTCTAGCTCTGATAGAGTCAAAAGCGTGTAGAAGAATGGAAAGCCATGCCACCTGCCATCAGGGGTTCGTTCCTCCTTTATGCGCCCAATGCCCCTCTCAAGAATCTCTTTCCAGTTGTTAGGCTTACCCACTCTCAAAGTTCTTAAAAGAGCCAGAGTGCACTTGTAGCAGCAATAGAAACCACTACTTTTTGCGGAAGGCTTTCCTCTTTCAAGAAGTTGGTTGAACCCCCTCATTGCCTTCTTGACCATGCCCATTGACCCCACATTCCATAGAATTGCAGTTCTAAGAGCTTCTTCTCCAAGTACATGTCGCAACGCAGCAGAGTTTATTCTTTCACCGGTTAGCAATTTTACACCGAACATGTCTTTTTCGGTTGGTGCAAACAGGTTCATGTAGGACCCCTTCAAGCCTTGTCTCGATAAAATCCAGTTAAGAGCTTGCTTCACTTGAACCGTGGATTTTTGTCTGAAGCCTTGACGCACCTCTTCTAACCGCCATATAGTTTCAGCCAAAGATTCAGGCATGAGAATTCGCTCCGTTTTCAAACAATACCTCACCGTAGAAGTCATGGCTAAGTAGGCGTGGTTGATTCATGCGGTTTTACTCTACGCCTTTGCCTCGTAATATCTTCGACTATCTTCCAAAATTCCTCTTCAGTTTGGTTCTTCCGCAGGTCTTTCAGGAGTTTTTTGATTTGGTAGAAAGTCATTTGTGCCTCGCCCTTGTCTGCACGTTCGTGCATTCTCTTCATTCTTTTCATTATTTCCTCAATCTGCACAGTCGAGGCTTCTATCCCCACCTGTTCCAATCGTGCTTCAATGAAGTTCCTTCCTATTTGACCGCTGAAGATGTATTGGGTTTCTCTTCCAACGATTTCCGGCGGAAAGGGCTCATTGAGCAGTGGTTGTGGTGACGCGTCTTCAACGGATGCGCCGACTTCCTGGGAAAATGCGTTGTCGCCGATTATTGGCTTGTGGAACTGAACTGGTAACGCGAAAGTTTTCTCAGCCAATTGGGATAGTCTGTAAAGCTTGTTCATATCTACGCCCGTATCCACGTCATAAAGCAGTTCGAGCGCAGTGACAACTTCTTCCAAAGGTGCTGTTCCTGACCTTTCGCCGAAGCCTGCGATGGAAGTATGCACGTATGAAACGCCTTCTTCCACTGCCGCAAGTGTGTTAGCTGTGGCCAGGCCGAAATCATTTTGACAATGAACTGAAAGCGGAGCCTTTATTTGAAGCTGAGAAAGACCTTCTCTAATGTGAGAAATTAAGTAGCGCATTGACAAAGGTCTCAAGAAGCCAACTGTGTCCGCAATCACCAAACGGCTTGCACCTGCTTTCGCCGCGCTTTCGAAAATTTGAATTATGTCTTTGATAGGCGTTCTAGTGCCATCTTCAAGAACGAAATCAACCTTGCCACTATGCCTTTTTGCATACTGAATGCTCTCTACCGTTTTTTGGAGGACCTGCTCCTTGCTCATCTTCAACCTGTATTGCAGGTTGATTTCATTATACGGCGTCGATACGGAAATCTCTCTTATGCCAGATTCCAAGCATGCGTCAACATCACTCTTGAATATGCGTGCATAGGCAGTAAGACTTGTCTGAAGGAAACCCTCGTTGGCGATTCTTCTCACATTATTCTTCTCTTCATCAGACAATGCGGGATAACCGACTGCTACTGTCGAAACACCCAGTTCATCCATCATTTTAGCGAGCTTCACTCTCTCCACGTACGTCAGAAGCACGATCGGACCCTGAACGCCTTCCCTCAGGGTTTCATCGCAGACAAAAACTCTTTCTGGAAGTTTAGGCGGCAAATTCTTGCGCAAACGGTTATAGTTTGCTATTAGTCCCTGCGCCTCAAGCTTTTTGAATATTGTCTTTCTCAATCTGCGCGCCTTCCCACAAACCAGCCTAAATAGGGGCACACTGATATTCTCTAAACGTTAATATAAGAATTGGTCTTCTCGAACATCCAAGCGGCAAAAGCCCGCGATGCCATAGGCATATTTATAGGATATAGTGAAAGAACGGATAACAGGCCGCAAGAACCATTGCTTTTGAAACTGAACTTCAGACAAATCTTTTATCTTGGTCGTATTCATTTAGAGAAGCAAAGGTGATGGTTTGGGGAATCTGTGGCTCGGAGCCTTCGTTGGCTTTGTCGTAACACTGATCCTAGGCTGGATGTTTCCAGGAATTGGACACCTGATAGGTGGCTTGATCGGTGGGTTCGTTGCAGGACTCATTGCTGGAGGAGGAATGGGACGAGGAGCGCTAGCGGGTTTCATCGCAGGAATATTCGGTGGGATCATTATTGCAATACTGGCATTCATAGGCCTTGTGGCGGTAGGCGCGGTAACAGGCGGAATCCTAGGCGGGCTTTTCGGTGGACTAGCTGGTCTGGTCGTCGGAATCATAGCGATCATACTCGCTATCATCGGAGCAATTGCGTCAACGATCGGCGGACTTATCGGCGGATTGCTGGCAAGATAGAACGTCCAGCACCCCTATTTTGTTTGTTCGGAAAAGTAGTCCATGTGCTGATTGACTTGACGAAGAACTTGTCTTCTAGGGTCTGTTGTTTCTAGAGCCACATGCTCGACACAGACCTATACGTTCACTCACCTTCAACTTCGAGGATCTTACTCGAAAAGAGCGCACGCCAGGAGTTGAAGACAACGAAGATTACGAACAAAGAAGCATCTGTACTTGCGCTGCAAATAGCGTGAGCATTGGAAAACCTTTTTAGTAATATTGCAAACTAAGTAGTTTCTCAGCTTGGAAAAAGGTGAATGTATTGTCTGATATCAAAAGGATTGCGGTTTTAGGCGCGGGCCTGATGGGTCA
>JBGPBD010000052.1:0-5421 GCA_041481045.1 Bathyarchaeia archaeon
CAAGAGGATTGCGACGAAAATTCCCCCTAGGGTGGTCCTTGCAATCATTCTAGACGAACCCTCCTGCAAACGAGCCAATGGCAACTAGTAACCAAAGCCAAAAGATGCCAATTACTATCAGCCACGCTAGCATGGGGCCAATGAAGGATGAGATGAAGGCTTTTCCGACATCGATGTCATAATTATGTTTAACCGCGACACTCATGAGAAGAACGATCCAGAATGTTGCAATAACGTTTAGAAAGATTGCGAAAGGCCAAGTAGCCCAGTTTATCCCAATGATTACTGTGCCTAAGATGACTAGGCTGTAAGGGACAAGTGCGTATCCATAAAGCTTCAACAGTTGAACGTAGGAGCCCCTGCCTCTAAAGACATACCTTGCAATCAAGTGTGCAATTCCAGCGACAATGATCCACACGAGAAGAAAACCGATAATCATCATAGTGATCAATACGGATGGAACAAAGGCAAGAAAACCAAAAGGTGTGATTCCGGTAACAGGACCGATAGCATTCGTAACTGCTGAGATCACTCTGACAGCAAATGATGCCAGAACCGCTCCTTCGATTCCTATGAGCAGAAGAATAAGAGCGAGGGGCTCCCAGAAGCTAATCTTGCTAGAAACGATCTGACTGAAAGTAGCATCAGGAGCCAAGAAAACCGCACCAATTCTGTTCAAGAACAGAGTGAAGTATGAGCCAGACTCTTTCGCTGTCGCTTCGTTCTCAGGTTTTCCCACAAAGAAGCTCTCCGTGTTTCAACCGATCTCTCACGTTTCTCGGTCCTTCTTGTATTAAAGCCTTTTTTCCAGGCTTACTTGTCTTCCACAACACCAATTGGAAGGGCAGAATTGAGCAGCGTCTTACAGATCCGCCAATCTCATACATAGCAGCCGAATACCGTTACCAAAAACACACAATGTTCGAACATGTAGAATGCGCGATTATCCGCGGAATGTCTGTGGTTCTCTAATGTAATCCAATACGGCGTCAGCCTGCGTTCTTGAAATTTGGCCATGCTCAAGGAGTCGGTTTACCAATTGGGAAATTCTAGCCAGTGCGTGAACCTTGTAGCCCAGTTTCTCAAGGTTGTCTTTGCCTCCCTGTTCTCTGTCGACCACAACCATCAAATGCCTGACGGTGGCGCCCAACTCCTCCAAGGGCTTTATGCCTTCAACTTTGGACAAACCCTCACTGAGGACGTCGTCAAAAAAGAGTATTTGATCGCCTTTGGAAACTTCGGCACCTGCAATTCTGCCAGTCACGCCATAGGCTTTTTCCTCTTTCCGTACCACAACGCATGGTAGGTTCACTTGGCAACCTATGCTAGGCAAGATCAACGCGCCCTTGAGCTCGATTGAAGCCAGCTTGTCTATCCTGTCAACAGCCCTAAGGCTTCTGATCTCGCAAGCCGCAATCTCAGCAATTGAACACAGTTCTTGGGGCGAAGAGATCAGGCCTGCGAGGTCAATGTAGTAAGGGCTCAAAGCTCCTGACTTGGTTTTGAAATTGCCAAACTTCAAGCAGCCAGAACGATAAAGGGAGTTGGCAACACTGGATGTGATGTCGGTCATCTGAACCTGCAGAATGATTGTTTAGTGCTGGATTTAACGCTTGTCAATACATCTAGAGAAAGCCAATTGAACAACTCGTTTACGATTAGTGCCCCTGAGTCTCTGAGGCTTGAATTGGCATGCATTGGGTGCTCCAGGGATGCGAGATTCCTGTGATATATTGCGAAGAAAGAAATAAAGTATTATATATTACGATACAACATACTTCACGTTGAGCGAGAAAGGTTGAAAACATGTTCAAGAATACAGAAGTGAACTACCAGCTTCATCGATATGAACAGCCAAAGGTGAAAGAAGAGGTAGAAGCCACTTTGCGCAAACTGCAACTGCTCAGAAACAGGATTTCGGAACTGCGTGTTCAATGCGAAGAGCTAAGAAGGCTGAGCTCAGAAACCAAAGAAGGAATACTGCTGTGCAATGAGTGCGGAAAGGCAGTAGACCCAAGCGAAGAAATCGTCATCAAAGGCTCTGATGGAATTGAGACGGCTCACTATCACAAAGAATGTTTCAAGCTACTTTGGGTCTAAGTCCATAACACTTGAACTGACGCAGTGAAGGAAAAGGCAGGCACCATTCATCTTCGATCAGGTCACCAGCCTAGAATTCAACTCACGTGTTTTTAGGATCCATTGAATTCAAGAGCGCCTGCTAATCACTGAATTTCGGCATCTTCGTTGCATCCTCACTTGACTTCTTCTTGTGTGAAACTGAGGGTAGATTCCATTAAGAGGTATGACGACCAAAATGTTAATAACTCAATGTTTTCATTCCTAGAAGGCGCGAAGCGAAAAAGCGATGGGACATAGGAAAACACATGCGCCAAGACATGGTTCACTCGCATATTTGCCTAGGAAACGTGCCAGACACATGGTGGGGAGAGTTCGGTTCTGGCCGAAAATAGAAGCAGACACGCCTAGGCTTCTCGGTTTTATAGGTTACAAGGCCGGAACAACACACGTTTTCAAAATAGAAGATCGAAAACGTTCGCCAAACTTTGGAAAGGAGGTAACTAGCCCGGCGACGGTCTTGGAGACACCTCCTATACTTATATGTGCTATGAGAGCCCTCACAAAGGACCTTTACGGTTTGCAGACTTTCTCAGAGGCGTGGATGAAAGATCCGCCAGATGAGCTTGAGAGGATTTTTACACTTCCTGAGAACTTCAGTCCGGACGAGAATCTCAAGAAAATTGAGGGAAACTTGGCGAGAATAGCGAAAATCCGCGTTGTCGCCATAACTCAGCCTAAACAAACTAGCTTGCCGAAGAAGAAGCCTGACATCACAGAAATAGAAGTGGGCGGGGGAACCATCCAAAAGCAGTTTGAATATGCAAAAGCGTTGTTAGGAAAGACGCTTGCTCCTACAGAGCTTTTCAAGGATGGACAATTCGTCGATACCATAGCAGTTACGACTGGGAAAGGTTTTCAGGGGCCAGTGAAACGCTGGGGCGTGACGATTCTGCAGGCAAAAGGAAAGAAGACAAAGAGGGGCGTAGCCACGCTAGGACCTTGGAATCCACATCACGTAAGATACAGCGTTCCAAGAGCGGGGCAGATGGGTTTTCATCAAAGAACAGAATACAACAGGCGTATCCTCAAAATTGGGGCGGACGGCAAAGAGGTAACGCCAAAAGGGGGCTTCCTCAGGTACGGTCTGGTCCGCGGTCCCTACATGCTGCTGGAGGGAAGCATTGCTGGTACGGAGAAGCGTGCAATAAGACTGCGTTATCCGGCACGTGCACCCAGAAATATTGCTGAGGAGCCAGTTCAAGTCACTTACATATCCCTTGAATCGCCGCAAGGAAAATAACCGGTGGGAGTATATGGTGAAGAAATCTGCGAAAATTTTCAGCATTGACGGGAAACCAGTCGGGAAAACAGAGCTTCCACCAGTCTTCGGCACGGTTCTGAGGCCAGACGTCATAAAGCGGGCTGTTCTAGCAATCCAATCTCACAAATACCAGCCGCAGGGCCGCGATCCCATGGCTGGAAAGAGAACGACTGCAGAGTCAAGAGGCACAGGCTTAGGCATGTCTAGGATACCGAGAATGAAGACGCCTGCAGGAAAAGCGGCTTTTTCACCTGGGACAGTGAAGGGAAGGGCAGGGCATCCGCCAACTTCTGAAAAGAGGATTGCCAGGCGAATTCCAAAGAAGGAGAAGCGTCTTGCCTTGTTTTCGGCAATAGCTGCCACAGCGTCTAAAGAACTCGTGGCTTCTAGGGGGCACTCAATCGAGGACGTTCCTGAAATTCCGCTAATAGTTGAGGATGACCTAGAGAAGTTGCGGAAAACCGGGGAAGTTGAAGAGGCTCTCACGCGGCTAGGCGTTCTGTCGGACATCTATCGGGTGAGAGAAAGCAGAAAAGTTCGCGCTGGAAAGGGCAAGCGCCGCGGGAGGAGAATGAAACAGGCTGTAGGACCGCTTCTGGTGATAGCCAGAAACGAAGGAATAGTTGAGGCGGCAAGGAATATACCGGGTGTGGATGTCGTTGCCGTGGCAAGCTTGAACCCTGAGTTACTTGCTCCAGGCACTCATCCGGGAAGACTCACGATATGGACAACGGGCGCAATCGGGAAATTAAACGAACTGTACGGTGAAGGAGAACGAGCCTAATGGATTCGTATGAAGTTATACATTATCCTCTGATGACAGAATCAGCCAGCCTCATGGTTGAAAAAGAAAATAAGCTGGTTTTTGTCGTGAGTTTGAAGGCGAGCAAAGCTGACGTCAAAAGAGCAGTTGAAGAGCTTTATGAAGTGAAGGTCAAGGAAGTTAACACGCTGATTACTCCTCAAGGGGAGAAGAAGGCCTTCGTCAAGCTTCAGCCCGAATACAAAGCGGCCGACGTTGCAATCAAACTTGGAATGTTGTAGAATTGCTTGGAGAACTTGATCATGGGAAAGAGGATTCGTGTTCAAAGACGGGGTCGCGGTGCACCCACGTTCAGGGCATCAACCCACAAGAGAGTAGCCCCATCTCAATATCCATTGACGATTGGGCCAAAAGAGTTCTTTGAAGCTGAAACAAACGGTATTATTGAAGAACTCGTTCACGACCCTGGCAGAGGAGCCCCGCTTGCCTTGGTGAAATTCAAGAATGGAGAAAGAAGGCACTTAATAGTTCCAGAAGGGGTTCATGCTGGCCAGCAGATCCAGATAGGCGGAAAAGCAACGGTTGAGGTTGGGAATATACTTCCGATCGGGAAGATCCCGGAAGGCACAATGATATGCAACATTGAACTCCGTCCTGGAGATGGCGGAAAAATAACCAAGTCCTCGGGGACGTATGCAACGGTTGTAACGCATACTCCTCAAGGAACAATAGTCAGGCTTCCATCGGGTAAGGCGAAATACATCAATGATTATTGTAAGGCTACAATTGGTGTGGTTTCAGGGGCTGGCAGGCCTGATAAGCCATTCTTGAAGGCCGGTGAGATGTTCCATCTTATGAAGGCGAAGGGACACAAGTACCCCCGGACTCGTGGGCGCGCAATGGTTGCTGCTGTGCACCCCTATGGTAGCAGCAAGAGAAGTGCGCGAAAAGGAACGACTACTTCGCATGGTGCACCGCCGGGGCAGAAGGTTGGACTGATCGCGGCGAGAGGTGCCGGGCGAAAGGGGAAAAGCGCACGTGCAGCTGCGATAGCAGAAGGTTTATAGTGCTTGGAGTTATCATCGAGGTGAGAAAGAATGCCGAAGGAATTTATGTATCGTGGGTTTACCCTTAACCAGCTGCAGAACCTTTCGATGGACGATTTTATCAACTTGGTACCTTCAAGACAGAGGAGAACTCTGCATCACGGCTTTGCTCCTGAACACAGGATACTTCTTGAGAAGATCAGGAAGGC
>JBGPBD010000053.1:0-5147 GCA_041481045.1 Bathyarchaeia archaeon
AAGGCGTCAGCATACCCTCAAAACCCCCTATTATCCTGAATGGTGTGTTTCACTTCTACTTCAGCGTGGTGGATGACAATGGGACGGTCATATTGGATACGAGTCAGTGGCTTCTTTATCAGGATGGCTACGACATGATCTTTGCACCCTACGGCTGCTTAAACCAGACACTGTACATTTCGCTAGCAGGTTTGGCAGGTACAGGCGCCGTACCAGCTCAAGCGAGAACGTTCCAGATCACAGGAATACTCTACCATATCTTGATAAACAGCACAAAATTGCCGGATGATATGATAGACATCAGGACACCGAGCATAGGCTTCGCGGTAAGATAGAGTAGACGGCGTGCGCGTTTAAACTCGTTTTGTGAGAATCAGCCGCTTGTTACTCCGCTTTTTTCAATTATCTTTGGAAGGATCCACTCAAAGCCCACGGCCATAAGATGAAGTCCTGCAGCGTTTGTTGATTTGTGAACTTCGCGCATTAGCTCAGCGAAGAATTCAGTGTTCTCCTCCAAGAATGCTTCTTTGCTTTTTTCTCTTGCCTTGCGGAGGCGTTGCTCCAGCTCGGGTGGAACCTTTATTCCTGGAACAAACTTGATCATCCAGTCCATCATTGCCCGCGACTTGAAGGGCGCGATGCCGAGGAGCACGGGTGTCTTGAGGTAGGAGACGGCTTCCATGAAGTTTTTGGCTTGATCCACGCTGTAGACGCATTGGGTCTGTATGAAGTCGGCTCCAAGTTTCACTTTTCTCTCGATTTTCAGGATTTCCGCCTCTAAGGGATCAGCGTTAGGTGATGCCCCGATGCCAATGTTAAACTTAGGCGGGTCTTCAATCTTGTTCCCGTTTAGATCTAAACCTTCATCTAACACTTTTCTCAGCATGTAGACAAACGTAGCTGAATCCAAGTCGAAAACTGGCTTGGCCTGCGGCATGTCGCCCACCGTCGTATAGTCACCCGTTATCGCAAGAATGTTCTTCATTCCCAGAGCTCCCGCGGCCAAAACATCGGACAACAGTGCTATACGGTTCTTGTCTCTCGTTACCATCTGGTAAACGGCCTCGACGCCCGACTCTTTCTGCATCAGATAAGATGACACGAGCCCGTTGAAGAACCCAAACGCTGTCGGATTATCAGTCACGTTGATTGCGACGACGTGGCCTTTCAGGATTTTTGCACTTTCAATGACCTCGTGCAGGCTTGTTGTTTTCATCGGTTCAAGTTCGCCGGTGAAGACAAATTTGCCTTCTTTGAGCTGCTTCATTAATTCGCTGTATGCTTCCCTCTTCTGCTCTTTGGGAGCTTCCCCCTTCATTCCAGCCTTCAACTGCTCTCCTAGGGATGTTTCCATGTTCAGAGCCCGCGGGTGTTCAGAAATCCTGTAGTCTTTAGGGATTCTGAATTTCCTGAATAAGTCAAGCTCTTTTCTTTCCTTGAGCCGGTTGTAGATCAAGATCCATGCGCAATCGTTCTTCCAGCCTCCAGCCTCGCATTTTCCCTTCACTTGCCCACCGCATGGTCCATTCAGAAGCCCTTTAGCACACCGCGTTATCGGACAAATGCCGCCTGTTTCGCCCAGCAGGCATTCTCCACACGCCCTGCATTTCTCATGCATGACACCGTTCTCGCGGTCTTGCGATCCGAGAAAAATCGTGTCTTGAGCAGGATACACTGGAACGTTAGGAAAGACTTCGCTGAGTGTCTGCACTCCGACTCCGCAAGCTAGAGACAA
This sequence comes from Bathyarchaeia archaeon, assembly GCA_041481045.1. Taxonomy (GTDB): domain Archaea; phylum Thermoproteota; class Bathyarchaeia; order Bathyarchaeales; family Bathycorpusculaceae; genus DASPTR01. The sequence goes on from JBGPBD010000053.1 coordinate 1,736, forward strand.
CACGGCATCAGTGTCCTGAACCTGTGTTGCCAGCGTCGTCATGACTTCATAATTGTCGCACTGCTTCCCCATCGTTGTCGGTTTGCATTGAAACTCCTTGTTCTTCAGTTTTCCATACATTTCAACCAGCATAGCGTAGGTTTTGGCTTCACGTAGCCCTCTTGTGGGAGTGGTGCAGCCCTCACAGCCTACTACCAGAATCTTTTTGTGTGATGCTAAAAGGCCACATATTTCCTGCATAGGTTTCTCTTTTGTCATGATCATTTTCGAACAGCCTCCGCAACAGTTAACGACCCTATTTTCTCGGTGAACAACCTGATCCGTTCATCAACGTCGCCCACATCCCTGGGAGACACGAAACACATCTCAAGCCTGTCTTCAAGGTTAACTTGGGCCAGAAGTTTCCTCAAAGAAGAGATGCGGTTCTCTGCGCTCTCGTTTCCCTTTTCCAACTTGCATTCACCCTTCTTACAAGCCGCGATGAAAACACCGTCAAAACCTGAATAGAATGCTTCAAGCACATGCAGCGTATCTACCGCCCCAGCGCATGGGAGCCTCACGCAGGCAGCGTTCTTTACGTGACGATTCAGCTCTGAATCTCGGTCGAAGTCTCCCCACGCGCATGATAATACCAGAATCGCAGGTTCCGCGCCTCGCCGCTTCAATCTTAAAGCCAATGAACTGTACTTGCGGATAGATTCGGAAACAGCTTCATACTCAAAACCTTCGAGCTTCACCGCAAAAACTGGACAGACCGTTGCGCAAGCTCCGCACCCTGAGCATGCCTGCAAATCTATGTGCGCTTGACCCAAAGCTTCCATCTTTATTGCATCAAACGGACATGTGTAGCTGCAGTTTCCACAGCCTATGCACCGTTGCTCGTCAATGTGTGCCTTGGCTGATTTTTTTGTTACAGTCAACGTGCCCGGTTTGAACCCCAATTGGTTCAGCAAAGTTTGAACCAACAGGAGTCTACGTGTTCCAACCATGCTTCCTCGTTTGAATCTGCAGTATTTGTCTTCACAAAGAGACACATCAATCTTCTCAATACCGAGTGATAGTGCTTTTAGCAGAAGCTCAGGCGGCACACGTCCAACACACGGCAAACTCAGCGTTAACGAATTGGCCACGCCGAGTCTTGTCAACTCGGCTGCTGACTTCTCCTTCGAGGTGTTAGAGCCTTGACACGTTAGCACGAGTTGGCTTATTCCTTTTTTCCGTTTCAGGGCCGTGATGCGATTCAGCAATGCGTCAACGTTGTAGTAAATCGTCTCAATGGCGGACGCTGGACACGTACTGAAACAGATTCCACAGACTTCACATTTTTCAGTGTCTAGCTTAACTTCAACTGGTTCTCCTTGAGCTGACAATGCCTCAAAAGGGCAGACAGAAGGACAGATCATGCATCTGCTGCAGTAGTCACCATCTATTCTTACACTGACCTCAGTCTGCCTAGGATTGCTTGCCTGCTCCGTTTTTCAAATCTCCTGAAACTCTGCCAAACTGGAGATAACAGCCTTTTCCGCTGCCACTCATCGATTCATCTGAGACGCTAAGAAATGAACGAAATGCAAATAAACGTTCTGTTAGACAGAAGACAATCCGCATGGCTTTCTAGCCTAGACAAAACCCTAGCTGAAAATAGCACGGTCCAAGGTGCGTAAGCCAGTATCGCAACCAACCTCGCACCCAATCTGACTGTCACAGTATTTTTACAGCTATTGCAGAGCAGCAGCCATTTCACTGTGAGCTAGACGAGCATAAAGACGCCAAGCATTCTATTCACGTGCATACTGGGAATCACGATAGAGCACGTATCACTTAATAATCCATCCATTCTAGGTATTGACGGGGACTATTTTGGCACGGGACCCTGTATGCGGCATGTACGTGGATGAGAAGACAGCAGTCTACAAGACTGAGGTCGAAGGCAAGACCTACTATTTCTGTAGCGAGCAGTGCATGCTTACCTTCACTCAGCCTGACATTGAACGCCGAAACCTGAAGAGGCTAGTCATACTGAGCCTCACTCTCGGGCTGGCGACCTTCACACTTGCCTTCTTAGATGTCGCATTGCCGATACTGCCCAAGAACGTTTGGCTATTCCTCCTAGCAACACCTGTTCAGTTTGTCGCAGGATACCGGTACTACCGGGGAGCATGGGGCGCTGCAAAGGCCAAAACCACAAATATGGATACTCTCATAGCAGTCGGAACCACAACAGCATGGGGTTACAGTACACTAGTCACTTTCTTTCCAGGCTTTGTTCCAAGCCAAGACGTCTACTTTGACACTTCTGCACTCATACTAGCTTTGATCCTGATAGGCAAGTTTCTGGAGGAAAGCGCAAAAGGAAGGGCATCTGAGGCCGTGCGCAAGCTTCTTGACCTTCAGCCACTCGTCGCGCACGTAATGAGAGAAGATGGAACTGAAGAGAAGGTTCCCGTTGAGAAAGTAATGCCTGGAGAAAGGCTTCTCGTGAGACCGGGAGAAAAAATCCCACTTGACGGCATCGTAGTTGAAGGTTCATCATCCGTAGATGAGAGCATGATTACCGGTGAAAGCATTCCCGCGCCTAAAGAAGCGGGAGATCAAGTCATCGGCGCCACCATCAATAAAGACGGAGCCCTAAAAGTCGAAGTAACACGCGTGGGAATGAACACCACGCTCAACCAAATCGTGCAAATGGTCAACGACGCACAGCTGAGCAGAGCACCGATCCAAAGATTAGCTGACACGATTTCAGCCTATTTCGTCCCAACAATACTTCTGATAGGAGCTATCACGTTTATTGGCTGGAGGTTCTTCATCGGCGCCAACTTCGGCTTCAGCCTCACAGAGTTCATCGCAGTGGTCATCGTCGCATGTCCATGCGCCATGGGGATCGCTACACCAACCGCGATTTTGGTCGGCGCCGCAAAAGGTGCGCAGAACGGCATACTAATCAAGGGAGGCGACTACCTTGAGAAAACGCGGGAACTTCAAGCCATCGTCTTCGATAAGACAGGAACTTTGACGAAAGGTAAGCTGGCGGTAACTGGCATCATTAGCGACAATCCCGAACGATTGTTGATTGCAGCAGCCTCACTTGAGCAGATGTCTGAGCATCCTATAGGCCAAGCGATTGTGGCAGAGGCCAAAAGCAGAGGGCTTGTGCTTGAAGAACCAAAGGATTTCGAGGTTCTTCCAGGAAAAGGCGTGAAAGGCATTGTTAGCGACAACAAAACAATTGTGGGCACTCAGCGGTTCTTTGCAGAATTGAATGTCTCAATCGGCAAGGAATTGCAGAAGAATGCCGACGACTTGCTGAATCAAGGAAAAAGTCTCGTCTACGTAGCCGCAGATGGCAGAACAAACGGCATCATAGCAGTAGCGGATGAGCTTAAGGAGAACGCTGCGGAGGTCGTTAGAC
>JBGPBD010000054.1:0-5133 GCA_041481045.1 Bathyarchaeia archaeon
AAAGGCTCCTTGGAACCTGCCAAGCGACGATGAGAGAAAGCCGCGAAACATAGCCCTATCAACTTAGAGCAATATCGTAAGGTTAAATAGCTTATTTAAGGCTAGAGTTAGAAAGCTAAGCCGAATCGTAGTGCAAAGCTGCAAGTGGAGTAGATGCTTGATATCAAATTGATCCGGGAAAACCCGGAATTCGTAAAAAACAATTTGCAGAAAAGGGGAAACCCCGAGAACCTACGGATGCTCGACGAGCTTATTGAACATGACCATAGATGGCGGGAAAACCTAACAAGACTGAATGAGCTTCGCCATGAAAGAAAACAGATAACGGTAGGCATTGCTGCCTTAAAGAAGAAGGGAAGGGACGCACACGCCGAAATCCGAAAAGGGAAAGCAATTGACACTGAAATAACGGCGCTGGAGAAGCAAGTAGCTCAAGACGAACAGGAAATGCAGCAGTGTCTTATGCGGCTTCCAAACCTGCTACATGAATCAGTCCCGACCGGCAAAGACGAAAACGACAACGTCCAGATGAAATCGTGGGGAAAACTGCCCAAGTTCACTTTCCCACCTAAAGGACACGTAGAAATAGGCTTGAACTTGGACATAATGGATATTGAGAGGGCTGGAAAAATCGCGGGAGCCAGATTCTTCTACCTAAAAGGAGAAGGCGTTCTCCTCGACCTAGCACTTAGAAGCTTCGCATTGAATGAACTCTTCAAGAAAGGTTATGTGCCAATAGAACCGCCGTTCTTAATGAGGCGGGAACCCTACGAAGGTGTCGTAGCTCTCAGCGACTTCGAAGACGTACTGTACAAAATCGAGAATGAAGATCTGTACCTGATTGCAACGTCGGAACATCCTATGGCAGCAATGTTCATGAACGAAACGTTCAAAGCCGAAGATCTACCTCTTAAGATGGCTGGCATAAGCACAAACTTCAGGAAAGAAGCAGGAGCTCACGGCAAAGACACAAGGGGGATATTCCGAACACATCAATTCAACAAGATAGAGCAATTCGTTTTCTGCAGACCTGAAGATTCGTGGAAAATACACGAACAACTTCTGCACAACGCTGAAGAGCTTGTCCAGAAACTCGGCTTGCCATATCGCGTTGTCAATGTTTGCACTGGGGACATTGGTACAGTTGCGGCCAAAAAATATGACATAGAAGCATGGATGCCAGCGCAGGATGGCTATCGCGAGATAACATCGTGCAGCAACTGTACTGATTATCAAGCCAGACGCCTGATGATTAAATACCGAGAGAAAGAAGGAGAGCCGCCTAAAGGATTCGTTCACACGCTTAACTCAACAGCCATAGCTACTGGCAGAACCATCGTGGCAATACTCGAAAACTACCAGCAAGAAGACGGATCAGTCATCGTGCCGGAAGCCCTAAGAGAACATATGGGCGGCATAGAGAAAATGAAGCCGAAACCATAAAACCTTTAATACTTTGATGCGAATCAACAAGCTACGCTCGGAGGATAAGTTTGTCTTCAAAAACAAAGAAAGTAAGGGACAAATGGCGAACCAAAACATGGTACATGGTAACAGCACCACCGTACTTCGGAAACACCGAACTGGGTTCGGTGCCGGCCGGCGAAACAGAAAAACTAATCGGCAGAACGATCGACGCGACCCTTTATGACGTTACAGGAGACTTTTCCCATCAATACTTGAAGATGTATTTCCAAATAAACGAAGTTGACGGCAAGACCGCACACACCATCTTCAAAGGTCATGAATACTCACGAGATTACTTGCGCAGCCTCGTCAGAAGAAGAACAACGAAGGTTGACGGCCTGTTCAACGTGATCACTAAGGATGGTTACAATCTACGCGTCGCCATATCTGCTTTTACATTGTCCAGAGTCAAAACGTCACAGGAAAAGGTCATGCGCACCATAATGACCAGGATCATCAAAGAGAAAGCTGCAGCACTCACAATGGATCAGTTTGCGCAAGAAATGGTGTTAGGGAAGATAGCCTCGGACATATACAATGAAGCCAAGAAGATAGCACCACTGCGACACGTAGGCGTCAGAGGATCAAAACTCGTAAAACAGATAGCTCAAGCAAAACCGCCAACGGTCGAGCACTCTGCTGAGCAAGCCTAGGCCTTCAACAGATTCTTTCCGAAATCATACCCTTTCTGAAACGCTGTCAGGTTCAGTTCTTCAGTTCCCTTTGGGATGTTTGCCTTAACGGACTCTTTAAGCGCATTCTCGTCCAAAGCGCTTGTGATGGCCACAAACGCCCCTAACATGACGATGTTCGCAACTATTCTCCTCCCAAGTTCCTCAGCAATCTTCGTGGCTGGAACGCGGAAGACCTTGGCGCCTTCAATTTCTTTTTCGCGTGGCGCCATGTCAGGATCCAAGATCACCGTTCCACCACTTTTCACGTCATCAATATAGTCATTGTACGCATGCTGGGACATTACAACTAGTATGTCAGGTTCAACTACCTTCGGAAAGTCAATTTCGTCTTCCGAAATCACCACTTCAGACTTGCATGCGCCTCCCCTTGACTCCGGACCATACGATTGCGTTTGAACAGCATTTTTTCCGCTGTAGATGCATGCCGCAGCTGCTGTAATTATTCCAGATTTAATTATGCCTTGGCCGCCGAACCCTACAAATCTGATTTCAAGCCTCACTGGTCAACCCACCTGCTCCATTGCTTTCTCGTTAATCTGAGAAATCTTCTCATGAAGCAACTTCTCATAACTCAGCTTCTCCACATCCACAAACTCGCCCACAACAATGCGATCAAACGAAATCTCAGCTTTAGCCGGATCCGAAAAGCTCTCAACTGATGAGGCTTTTTTGAACCATTCCATCATTTCGAGTCCTGAACCCATCTTGTTGTAGCGGCCGAAGATTTCTGGACAAGGAGAAACGACCTCGATGAAGCAGAACCCTTCTTTCTGCAACGACCTCTTAATGGACTGAGTTAGCCTGCGAACGTGCAAAGTCGTCCAACGTGCTACGTATACAGCGCCGGATGCAGCTGCCAAATGGACCAAATTAAACGGGTGCTCAATATTCCCGTATGGACTGGTAGTCGTGAACGCTTCAAGCGGTGTTGTGGGACCCTGCTGCCCGCCAGTCATGCCATAGTTGAAGTTGTTTACGCAAATCACCTTGATTCCCATGTTTCTCCGCGCTGCATGAATGAAATGGTTACCACCAATGGCAAAAAGGTCACCGTCTCCGCTGACAACCACAACTTCCAGCTCTGGATTTGCCAGCTTCACTCCCGAAGCAAAAGCCAAAGCGCGTCCATGCGTAGTGTGAAATGAGTCAGTGTTCAAATAGCCGGCCGTTCGACCAATGCAGCCTATGCCTGACACGATAACAAGCTTGTCTAGATCCGTCTGCAACTCGTCCAAAGCGTGGACGAAACAGTTGAGCACGATACCATTGCCGCAGCCAGGACACCATATGTGCGGGATCATGGCAGGCCTCAAGTATTTCGAGAAAGGATGTTCAATCATCGTTTGAACCATCAGCAACTCCTCCTTATTGCTTCAAGAATTTCCATGGGAGTGTGCGGGTCTTCGCCAAGCTTAGAGAGAAAAGCTACAGGCGTCTCCTTAGCTGCTCTTTCAACCTCTCTCACCAACTGCCCGCAATTCATTTCAGGCATAACAATCGCTTTCACACGCCTGGCAACTTCAGCCACTTGTTTCTCTGGAAAAGGCCATAAAGTGATTAAACGGAGAAGACCAGCCTTTATGCCAGATGCCCTAGCCTTCCTCACCGCACTCAACGCCGCTCGGGCAACAATGCCATATGCCACAACCACGACGTCAGCGTCAGCTAGCATGGCTTCTTCAACCTTTATGATCTTGTTCGAGTTCTGATCTATTTTCTGGCATAACCGCCTCACAAGTCTTGACTGCACCTCTGAACTTGACGTTTGAGGGTATCCTTGCTCGTTATGCGTTAGCCCAGTGGCGTGAAAATGATATCCTTCTCCGAAGCAGGCCATAGGCGGGACCAAATCAGCATCAGGCATGAAGGGCATGTACTGGTCTCTTGGAACGTTAGGCTTCTTACGATTCACCGTCCTTATTCCTTCGGCTGGAGGTATCACCACTTTTTCCCACATGTGGGCGACAATTTCGTCTCCCATCAATAAGGTTGGAACCCTGTAGGTCTCAGATAAGTTGAACGCTTCAATGGTTAGATCGAACATTTCCTGAACAGAAGAGGGCGCCAAGGCAATAATGCCATAGTCTCCATGAGAACCCCACTTCGCCTGCATAACATCCTGTTGCCCAGGAAGAGTAGGTTGCCCAGTACTAGGACCGCCACGCATAATATCTACCACGACACATGGTGCCTCAGTCATGACGGCCAACCCTATGTTCTCCTGCATCAGACTGAAGCCAGGCCCAGAAGTCGCCGTCATCGCCTTCAGCCCCGAGTAGGAGGCGCCGATAACAGCGGCCATTGAGGCAATTTCGTCTTCCATCTGGATGTATATGCCTCCGAATTCAGGCATCCTCTGAGACAGGTGCTCGGCAATTTCAGTAGCTGGTGTAATCGGGTAGCCTGCAAAGAACCTGCAACCCGCTGCTATCGCCCCTTCTGCACAGGCTACGTCGCCATTCAAGAAATGTGCGCCGGTGAGTAAGGCTCTTTTGCCCGTCATTCTTTACACTCTTCATCCGATTCTTTTTCAACTACATAGATCGCGAAATCTGGACAGACTGCTGTGCAGAAACAGCAGAGAATACATTTACTGTCGTCCACGATCCTGGGTGGATGCACGCCTCTCGCGTTTATCTCCTCTGACTCTTCGAACACTTTTTTGGGGCAGAACTCTATACAGTAACCGCACCCTTTGCACTGATCTTTGATCAGGCTAATATCTGCTTTCGGATGCTTCAAGTCCTTGCTGTCAAGAGATGCATGCTTAATTCTCTCTGGCATACTCAATCCACGACCAAAGCCTTTTCAAATACTTTTTTGGCCTTTTCTATCTCTTCAGGTGTGACGATGTCAACTATGGTCTTCATTTCACGCACTTTGGAAGCGAACTTTTCTCCCTCAGCGGCTGAAGCCCAAAGCAGCTGCAGTCTCTCCTTGTTCAAACCGTTCTGCTCCATCTTTTTCCACA
>JBGPBD010000055.1:0-5114 GCA_041481045.1 Bathyarchaeia archaeon
TCTTCGAAGATCTTGACTTGAATTTGAAGAGGTCAGGACTGAAGGCCAACTTCAAGGCATACGTGAGTTTGGTTGCCTTTTGCACGATACTCATCGCTTCAACTACTTTGGTGGTCGTTCCATCTCTGCTGTTCTTTGCCTTTAACGTACCTCTCCTGCCAGCTTTTCTATTCGGAATCGGATCCAGCTTGTTCAGCGCTGCATTCACAATCATCGGATTCTACGGTTATCCTGTTTACCGCGCAGACGCCAAAACAAGACAGCTGGAAGACGAGCTACCGTTCACAACTGGTTATATGGCGATCCTCTCCAGTGCAGGAGTCTCTCCCGAGAACATTTTCAGTTCACTCTCAAACCTAACAGTGCCCATGGCCATAACGGGCGATGCTAAAGATGTTGTTAGAAACGTAAACTTGTTTGGTTCAGATATAGTCTCCGCTCTCGAGGAGGTTTCAAAGCGAACGCCGTCGGAAAGATTCCGTGAAATGGTTGAAGGGTTCATCTCAGCGATTCATTCAGGCAGCAATCTAGCAGCCTACCTCCGCGAGAAGTCGACGCAGTATATGAAGTTGAAAAGGATAAGCCTCAAGAAATATTCAGACACACTGTCAATGCTGTCCGAGTTCTACGTAGCCGTACTTCTCACCGGACCGTTAATGCTGATCATCATGCTCACAGTCATGGCTATGCTTGGGGGCGGAAGTCTTGGAATATTCAGCCCCGACATACTCTTGAGCCTGCTAACATACTTAGGAATACCATTAGGCGCCGTCGTGTTCCTGATAATACTTGACTCAACATCACCTAAGTGGTAATGAAAATGCCGAAGATAGAGAGAAAAATGAAGGCAGGCACATGGATCGCCTCAGCTGCAATAGCCGTGAGCATGATCTCAGTTGGCGTCCTCATGTTCTGGGGAACCGTAACGTTCGACGAGCTAGTATTCTTCGTGATCATCGCCGCTATGTCTCCCCCCGCAATTCTAACCTACATCGATTATAGGTGGAGAAAAGCTGTGGACGAGCGTCTGCCAGACCTCTTCAGGAGCATAGTGCAAGCCCAAGAGACAGGAATGACGCTTCCTCAAGCTTTGGAAGAGGCCGCAAAAAGGGATTATGGACCGTTAACGGCAGAATTGAAAAAGATGACTGCGCAAATCTCATGGGGAATGAGCTTTGAAGAGGCGCTACAAGGGTTGGGAAAACGTGTCAACACTGTACTGGTGCAAAGGACCGTGCCGATGATAATCGAGGCAAGTCGTTCTGGGGGACACGTAGAAAAAGTGTTTGACCCTATGGGCAAGTTCATACAGTCAACCCTCTTGCTTGACAAGGAGCGTCGAACCCAGACGCGACCGTACATCGCAATAATATACGTGGCCTTCTTTGTCTTCCTCTTCACGATCGTGTTGCTTTTCAAGTCGTTCTTTGTGAGCGTTGAGCAGTTACCGACTCTTGGAACAGCATTGATGGCGCCGGAAGAAATAAGACGCGTGTTCTTCCACATGACCGTGATTCAGGCCTTTTTTGGAGGACTTGTTGCTGGAAAAATGGGAGAGGGAACCATAAGTGCCGGACTCAAGCACTGCTTGATCCTAATGATATGCGGCTTCCTAGCTTTGAAGCTATTCTTGTAGGTGTGAAAATGCTCAGACTGTTTAGAGTGTTCAGAGACAAACGGGCCATAACCCCCGTTCTGAGCAGTCTCTTGCTTACAGTTGTCGCCGTTGCTGCAATGGCTATTGCCACATCAGCAACGTACGTCATAACGACTAATCTACGCGAAAGCATGAGTGAACGCGTGATTGTGGAGGACGTGTGGTTTAACAATTTCACCAATGGCATTGACGCTTGCGTTAGAAATGTTGGGAAAGTTGCTGTCTACATTTCCGCGGTCTATGTTAACCACACCTTCCTTTTCAATGAATCTTTCAGGCTGGAAATTGGTGAATATCGCTGGCTCAACATTTCGCAGAGTTGGGCTTCAGCCGATCTATTCTACATTGATGTTGTGACCACCAGGGGGACGCATGTTGCTGCATACTATGAAGCGCCTTAGACGACACGAGCGTGGAATAAGTAACGTGATAGTAGTCATGCTGAGCTTGTTTCTAGTGGTGATAATAGTCTCCAATGTGATACTATGGAGTTACCAGATGAATCAGTTTGACTGGGAAAGAATGCAAGAAAATGTGGAAATCACCAACGTAACTAGAATAAGCGCGCGCGCGCTAGGAGCAGTAATTGCCTTGCAGAACAAGGGCTCCGTGACTGCTCATCTGGTGTCGCTATGGGTAGACAGTCCGCTAATCCATCAAAGGTACGACATGGATTTGTTCATCAACGCAGGAGACTCCATCAACTACACGCGCGTTGACGTGAGTTTGGATGACAATGCATCCCTCGTTAAAATCATAACTGAAAGAGGAACGGCGTCGGTGCTTAAGCTTTCCTAGCAGAGTTTCCTGACATCGGTTCGGCTTCGCTATTTCTTAGTATCCAGTTTTTCTCTCAGGGTTTTTGTTGCTTCCTTTTCATTCTTTGCCTCTATGATCTGAATTTTGTAAAGCTGAGCCATCTTTTTTCCGTTTTCGCTGATTTTAGGTATTGCTACGAGGTAAGCATTTTCTGGTGTGACGTCGAATATTTTGGCGAATAAAGCTATTACTGGCTGTTCTGATATTACACCTTCGCTGGACGTTGCAAGATCAATAACTGTGGCTTTCTGCATGTCTGTCCCTTTGTGAGCCACGATGTCGAACAAGTGGTTTGCGCCTGATTGGCCTTTGAGGAATGCGGGGCTTTCAACCTTGAAGCCCTCGTTTATCAGAAGCTCCTTTATCGGCGCTACTAGGATCCAACCTAGGGTAGCTTCGTTCTTTGCCTCGTCCCTTAAGCTGTATGCATAGACGTTTTTGATTATGATTTCTTCGAAAGTGGACTCGGCATGACAATCGCGACAAAAATAGGATGCGATGGGTATGTCGAAGCTCTTACTACAATCCTTGCAGGTGCACCATACGCCAGCTCTTCTGTGGTCAACGTCGGGTTTTTTTAACTCTTCGTGGCATTTTGGGCATACGAGACTGTCGCCCTTGTGGAAGCTCTCTTCCACATCCATGTATCCGCATTTCACATGTTCAATTAAAGAGCTTTTCTGAATGTTGAACGATTTGCAGTGTGGGCATTGATGACGGACGGAGACGTTTGCAGAGCCGCATTTAGGGCAACGTAACACTTTGTCGTAGATTCTTCTCTCAAGTATTCCAGCTTCGTGAAGCCTGTTTAGGAAAGCTTCTGCACGTGTGGCATCGCCTACGATGGCTTCAACCATTGGATAACTGTAGCCGACGTTGGGGTTGAAAACTGGCTGCACTTCCTTAATTTCGCTACTTAGAAACTTGCCTAGGAAAGCTTGCGTATCGCGCTCTTTGTAGAGTTCCAGCCGTTCTGCCTTATTAATTGTTGACATTTTCTCCCACGTTGGACATGCCTAATCGTTTTCTAGTCGTAGCCTCTATAGCTCTCAAAGTTGTTAAAATTATCGCTAAAGTCCCTTTAAGTGTTTCTAGAAGAGCTTCCAGAGCTTTATTGGGGTTTGTCAGCAACTGTGAACGATCCCAAGCTGAAGGATCTTGCAAATTATCTCAATCTGGTTCTTCTCTTTGTATGGTCAACGCTAAAGCATTATCTTGTTCTGATCGTTAATAATCCATGCAATGCAGAATTGTAAATGCCTGAAATCAGAGTGCGCGTTTTCCTCGTCATGATGATGAAAGATCTGTTTTTCAAGCGAGCAGATCGGAAAGCTGCCTCATCTTTCACTTGGTTTCGACTCTACGGTTCTTGTTGCCCTTGCGGGCCTCTACCAATGCGTTTTTTAATGGGGACATCTATAATCCAAAGAATAACCTGTCCCAAAAGGATTCGTTGTCGGGTGCCTTGGATGTCTGCTCAAAATCCTTCGAGTCACATATCAATTCTTTGGACGAGGCTAAAAGGATTGTTAAAGCTAATCCTTTTCTCTATTATAGCTGTAATGCTCGAGGTTGTCGTGGTTCTGTACGCGATGAGTTTGGGCGTTGAAGATGAGACACCGCTGCAATGGTCATTCATTTTTCCAGGAACAAGTTGGAACGTGACGTTGGCTATAAGTTCGCTTTTTCATCTGGTTCCGCTTTCGATCGTACTGACGCTCGTGGCAATTTGGGCCTACATGACGAGAAGAGTGATTGTCAAGCCTAGTGAAATTCGGAGAGGCAAGATTAGCAATGTTAGTAAGCGAGCGAAGAGGCAAAGGAACGGACTGACAGGCAGAATAGCGTCTATCCTATCAAGAAATAAAGGAGACGCGGGTCAGAGTGGGAAAGTCCGTTTTGGCAGGGCAAATGTGAAGAGTGCTTTGATTGTACTCCTAGTCTTTTCAACACTGGTGCTCATGATGTCGCTTTTAGCCTATCCGAGGCTAGTGCATCAGGCCATATCAAGCTTGTATGAGAACAATCCGTCAGTGCTGGGTTTTGTCAAAGGCGTTGGAGCAGCTGCAGCATCGATTGGCGCAATCTTCTCCTCGATAAATGACGCTCTTTTGACGGCGGCACCTGGATTGAGAGATTTCGTTCTCAGTCTTGGACTTGTGACTGCGCCGTTGACCAGTCTGGACAATGTTGGAAAATACTTAGTCTTCCAAAATGGGGCGGCTTGGATTTCCGCGATCATAATCTTGCTTTATGGGAGATATGGAAGAAGAGGTTCCCAACGCTTGAGAAGATAGAGCGTTAACGGGTGTTTCCGGATGGCTGATCACCCACGGTTTGGTCCAGCCGGGGTGCCCTTAGCATTCAAATTGATGAAGCCATCTTTGGAAGATATTCCACTGCTACTGCGAGAAGAGGGTCTAGATGCTTTTGAATATGAGGCCATTTATTGGGGTGCAAAACCGCAGGTGAAGAAAGAAGACGCGCAGAGACTCGGCCTTAAAGCGCGTGAGAATGACGTTTGGCTCAGTCTTCATGGCTCCTACTTTGTAAATCTGTGTGGGGAGAAGAGAGTTGTTGAGGCAAGCAAAAAGCGTCTAATTGCGTGTGCGACTGCCGCAGAGTGGATGAATGCGCA
>JBGPBD010000056.1:0-5091 GCA_041481045.1 Bathyarchaeia archaeon
AATCTCGACGGCTTTGGGCCACATCATTGATGAGAATGCTGTGCCAGCTACTCTGAACTCGAAATTTATTGCAGGATTTTGGATGCCTACTGTCTGGGGTTATGTTCTTGGTCCAATGTGCCGTTTTCAGGCGCACTTTCTTCAGCATCTTCGCGAATACCCGCATGAGATGGGAAGCCGACACAAGCAATTGGCACTGCAGAACTGCGGTCTCCTCCAGGCGCTAATGTTCGGCTCAGAAGGAGGCATAGACGCAAGCAACCTTGCATATTCCTACGTGAGTCTGCCATTAAGAAATGCAGATGCAGTGGCTCAAGAAATACGAAGAGAATTGCTGCAGAAGTTGCACAAAAGAGTCTGCGTCATAATTTCAGACACTGACAAAACATATTCTTTGAGAAACTTCCACTTCACGCCAAGGCCAAACCCGATAATGGGCATCCATTCTTTCGGAGGAGTCCTTGCCTACTTGATTGGAAGATTTTTGAGACTTGAAAGAAGGGCCACGCCGTTGGCTGTTGCTGGGTGCGAAATGCAGGCGGAGCATGCCTTGGAAATTGCTGAAGCCGCAAATCGCGCAATGGGGTTCGGTGCGGGGCGAAATGTGTGGGACATGGCCTACAATTTCAAAGTGAATTTGACTGATGTCAGTTGGGACATGCTTGATACAGTAAGACATAAACCCATAGTGATTCTAAGAAGCAAGCGGTGAAAACTTCGATGGAAGAGACACTGAAAACGTTCCATGCCTTCTTTAATCCTCGCTCAGTTGCGATCGTAGGAGCCACCAAGAAAGCAGACAAGGCTGGTCACATCATTTTCAAGAATTTTGTCCAAAACAAAGCCAGAGGTTTTTTCAAGGGTGAATTGTACGCCGTTAACCCGTATGAAAACTCAGTTTTAGGCATCAAAAGCTGCTCTACCGTCACAAAGATTCCTAGAGATCTCGAACTGGTCGTCATCGTCGTTCCAGCAGATGTCGTGCCACAAATCATGAAAGACGCAACAGCCAAGAAGGTCAAGGCAGCCGTCATAATCAGCGCAGGTTTCGGTGAAGTCGGAAACCACGAACTTGAAAATGAAGTGGCAACTATAGCAAAAGAAGCTGGAATCCGAGTTCTTGGACCCAACTGTCTTGGCGTGTATGATTCCCGAACAGGGGTTGACATGCTTTTCCTGCCAGAAACAAAGGTTCTGACAACAGGAGACGAAGTTGTCGCAACACCACGCCCCTTGCCAGGAAACATAGCGATCGTCACTCAGAGCGGCGCGTTCGGAGCAGCAGCACTAGACTACCTGGCAGGTTTACACACAGGAGTCAGCAAATTCGTGAGCTTTGGCAACAAAATCGACGTAGACGAAGCGGAAATGCTGCGCTACCTGTACCACGACGACGAAACAAACGTAATACTACTCTACGTTGAGGACATAAAAGCGGGAAGAAAATTCCTCGAAGCAGCACAAGAAATCACCAGAAAAAAGCCTGTCGTAGCGCTGAAATCTGGCCGAACCGAGGCTGGCGCGCGAGCTGCAGCGTCACACACAGGCGCCATAGCTGGATCAGACCTGATTTATGATGCTGCATTCGAACAATCAGGCATAATTAGAGCGCAAGATATGGACGAGTTCTTCCATGCCGGGAAAGCGCTATCTATGCAGATACCGGCAAAAGGAAAAAACGTTGGGGTAATCACGGATGCTGGAGGGCCTGGCATAATGGCGGTCGACGAGGCCGTGCGGAAGGGGTTGACAATTAAGCGGTTCTCTGAAGAAACCATTGGGAAATTTGAGAAGTTGAAGGAGGAGGGAAAGCTTCCGAAGTTTGCGACAAACTTCAATCCCGTGGACGTGACAGGCTCAGGAACCTCCAAGATGTTTGAACTTGCAACAGAAGTTCTGTTCCAAGATCCTGAAATCGACGGCATAATAATGCTTGGTCTTCACCACACTCCAGCTTTGAATGAGGACTATATTGACATGGTGGCGAGAGTTGCTAGCAGGTACGAGAAACCCATGGTTGCATGCGACATAGGTGAAACGGAAATGGCATTAAGCATGCGGCTGAGATTCGACAGGTTAGGCATACCTGCCTATTCATCGCCAGAGGACACTGCAAGAGCAATGAGCGCCCTCGCAAGGTACGGGCTTTACCTGCAGAAAAAAGGGTACTTCCAAGAATACGTCAGAAACTTCTTGGAGAGCAAACGAAAAAAACAGGTCAAATAGTGACCTTGACTTCACAGAGGCTACCATCGACAAGATGAAGTTTTTCCCTTAAGTTAGTCGATGAGACCACTTCAATAACGTTCGCTGGGTAGTCTGAGACCTTTGGAAAGACAACAGCACATTCGAGGTTTTTCAGAGTGGCTTTGAAGAGCTTCCCAGCATTATAGCCGGATGCAGGCGAGATTTCCAAACCATTTGCCTTCATTAGCAGTCTTCTCATTTTGATGCTGTTTCGGATGAGCCTTACGTTCAACGTCCCCAGGTAAGGAGAGAAGCCGAGCTTTTCTTCTATTTGCTTTCTAGCCCACGAAAGGCCAATGAATGCTGCTCCCTCACCCTTTCCAGAGAAGACTTTGCCCTTCAAACGCAGAGTCTCCAACGAGTCATGCCCCCTTCATTCTGCGTTCAGTTGCTGAAAAGAAAGCAGGGGTTAAAAAGATAGTGCGCGCAGTCTATTTTTGTTCTTTGAGCCAAGCTGCAACTTTCTTGATCAGCGCGTTGGAAGACATGTCAACAACTGGAACTATCATTTTTTCTCGGGTTTCAATTATTGTCTGGTACTTCGGCATCAGCGAGTACCCGACAAAAGACCAGTAAACTCGTTTTTGTTCAATCAGTGCTTTCGCAATTGCTTCCGTTGAAGCAGGAATTGGGAAGTAAAGGAAAACCACTCCTTCTGCCCAGTAGAGTCCCGCAGTTTTGCCTCCAGCAATGATGGATGCGAACCTTGCTATTTCATCAGGAGTTGGAAAGAGGTCGCGTTCCATGACGACGATCTCTTGGAAAGGGTCAAATTTCACTGTAACTTCGCCACCGTCTCCATCCACGATTCTTCACCTGTTCTAGGTGTTTCTCTACTTGCATTGCCTTTTAAGCTTATCATCGTCTGGAAAAGGTTAAAGAGCAAACGTGGCTAAACCTTAGCTAAACAGTTCGTTGAGGTATGTTAGTTTGCCTGAAATTCGAGTGGCACTTGTTGGCGTGGGCAACTCAGCCTCTGCCCTGGTTCAGGGAGTGCAATACTACAAGGATGCGAAAGAGGACGCGATGGTGCCGGGGCTTATGCACGTGAATTTTGGGGGATACCACATAAGAGACGTGAAGTTCGTAGCCGCGTTTGAAGTGAACAAGAAAAAGATCGGAAAAGACTTGTCTGAAGCCATATTTACTGAGCCGAACTGCTGCGCCAAGTTTGCAGATGTGCCGGCTTTGCACGTTAAGGTTTCAGCTGCTCCCATCATGGACGGCGTGGCTGAGCACATGAAGGAGACTTTTCACGTTTACAAAGAGGGAGAGATCACACCGGTCAACATTGTCGAAGTCTTGAAGAAGTCGAAGGCAGACATTCTTGTAAACTACTTGCCTGTTGGCAGCAGGAACGCTGCGCGGTTCTATGCTCAAGCAGCGTTGGACGCTGGATGTGCCTTCCTTAATTGTATGCCCGAGTTCATCGCTTCAGACTCCACTTGGGCCAAGAAGTTTGAGGAAAAAGGGTTGCCAATCGCAGGCGACGACATCAAAAGTCAAGTAGGAGCAACAATTCTGCATCGCAACATTGCAAGGTTATGCGTGGACAGAGGGGTAATCATTGACGAAACTTACCAGCTGAACCTGGGCGGTGACACGGACTTTCAGAACATGACGGTTGAGGAGCGACTGAAAACTAAGCGCATCAGTAAAACTGAGGCAGTTACGAGCATGGTGCCCTATGACCTGCCTACTCGAATAGGGCCATCTGACTACGTGCCATTTTTGGGAAACAAGAAGATCTGCTACTTGTGGCTCAAGGGCAGAAAGTTCGGCGACAGACCGCTAACGATTACCGTGAAACTTGAAGTTGAGGATTCGCCGAACAGCGCCGGCGTTGTCATAGACATCATCAGAGCCGTAAAAATAGCTTTAGACCGCAAAATAGGAGGCCAACTACTAAGCATGTCTGCTTACGCCTTCAAGCATCCGCCTATCCAAGTTCCCGATCCCGTAGCGAAACAGTCAGTGGAAGAGTTTATCCAAGGTAAGAGAAAACGCTAACAATTAATCTTGACAAACACGATCATCTATGAAGAAGCACTATCACGTGCTACGCACGAGAGCTTTTCGTCTCTTTAAGCATCAGGAGAGCCCGCGTTTGGGCTTTGGTTCTCAGAAACTGCGTATCATTCCTTGCTTCAACATGCTGATCATGCTGCTCTTGAGTTCCTCGTAGCACACGCTTAGCCGCTCAGCATCTTCCTTCTTCATCCCCTGTAAGATGAGTTGCTTCTCGAAGGCTCTTCTGGCCGTCCGCACCTGTCTGCCCAAAGTAAGGTACGTCCAGAAAAGGCTGAGAGACATTCGACCTAATTGTGGAGTGGACCTGATCAGGCTTGTGACTATAGATGCTGCGCTCATTCTAATCATCTCACCGCAGAGAGAAGAGGAAGATTATTCGTCTTTTTCTTCCTCACTTTCCTGTTTCCTCTTCTCAATCTTTTCGTGGATTCTTCGTTCAATTTCTTCGCCCACCTGGTCGTAACTTCTCTCGGTCCATTTTCCTTTGCCAGCGCCTCTAAGCATGTCACCCAAGCTTGTGAAAGTTCGCATGTAGTCTTCAGTCAGCTTCACTGCTACTTCTTCAGGCAGTCCGCCTTGCTTCAGTTCCTTATAGTATGCTGCCGCTGCCTTGCCCATGTTTCTTCCTGCTTCCTCAGAGAAAACCGACGCCAATAGGCTCTGAATCAGCGCGGGGATCTCAGTTGAAACGACGCCAAGTATCTCTTTGATGTTCTTTGCCTCTTTTTCGTTGTAGTGTGTGTGTTCAATCACATTTTTCACCTCCTAAACTCTTCACCCAAAGGTCAGATGTAATGGTACGGAAGCAGCTCT
>JBGPBD010000057.1:0-5066 GCA_041481045.1 Bathyarchaeia archaeon
ATGACGGAAGTCTGAAGCTTCTACACGAAAAGTCCACTGATTCTCGAGATCTGGAGAGGCGTCTCAAAAACCTAGGAAAGGGAGTAGGTGAGAACACCGTCAATATCTTCTTAAGGGAGATGCGTGGTTTCTTGAGGAAAGCCCACCCAGAACCCTCAAACCTGATAGTCCTTGCTGCTGAGAATCTTGGAATAGCAAAGAAGGACACAAGTCGTATCACTTTGGAAGAGCTAGAGAATTTTTGGAGCAGAAACACAGTCGCCGGAAAATCTTTTGCGAACTTCGAAACTGCACTGCTCAGGCTTGGCAAGAATCTGTGCAAAAAAGGGAGATGCGTTGCTTGTGCCGTCAGAGGCGACTGCTTGCATCGTAGGGCGACTTAACGTAAGTTATGACTTCGACAGGAGCTTCGCTGGTAGGTTTCAGTCTTCTTTTCCACTCTTCTCCCACGGCAACGAGTGAGAAAATTCCGGAAATCTCCGCCTTTGCCTTTCGAACAAGATTGACTAAGGCTGCCTGCGTCTCTCCTGTTTTGATCATGTCATCTACAATCAAGACGCTGTCCCGTTTCTTGATTATCTCCTTTGGAATGTAAAGGGTCATGGTTACACCTGAATCTCTGCCTAAAACATATGTTTCTTCAAGAAATGCTTTAACGCCTACTTCCTTGTTTCTCTTTGCGACAACAAGATTCACTCCAAGAGCATTTGCAACCATTGTTGCCAAAGGGATTCCATCAACGGCCGCAGTCAAAACCTTCGTCACACGCTTTCCGGCGAAGTTCGCAAGTGCATGGTTAGCTGCCTGTTGAAGAATATTGAAATCACCTACGATTTCAGTGTTGTCAAAATAGCCTTCCTCATCGAATTTTATCCTGCTCCGAAGTTCAGGCTCCAAACCTACAAGTTTCGTCAGTATCCTCCATAATTGCTTGGCTCTCGCCGTGTTCGGCAGAACATGCCCCTTCGCATACCTGCTGAGAACGGTCACAGGCAAACCTGTCTTTGACGCTAGCTCCCGATACGTGATGTTTCTCTTGTACTTTGCAGTTCTAAGAAGTTCAATAGTCATCAGCCTGAGCTTCAGATCTTCTGCGTGTGTACTCATAAGCATCCCTTACACATCTATAACTCAAACCTCAAAGCGCTTTCCATTTATTATTGACTTGACGATTTAAAATTTCCGTTCACAACGCGAACCGAAACCCATACGCGGTAAACAGTACGCCAGTTCAGACAATATAGCCAACGGGCTAGCGGTCAATATCATAGCGCGCGCGCACTTTTCAAATTTCCGGAACCAACCCAAGACGCTAGAACTGGTGTTAGTCTATTGTGGCGGGTCCGCTGGGATTTGAACCCAGGACCTGCGGCTTTCCCCAATGCTGATCTTAGAAGGCCGCCGCGCTCTCTGGGACAAGTCTATCCATGCTGCGCTACGGACCCCGCTGAAAAATGATGTGAACTCGAATATAGTTTTATCTGAACCTTCCAGAAAGCAAGCGTAACTCGGACCGGCGCTCAGAGTTGCAACTTCTGTTGCACGATCAGCTGCAACTGTATTATGACCCAGAAAAACATCGGATCAATGACTCTCGACGTAAGTAGAAGCCCGAAACTGAAGAACTCGCCCAGACAACACATGTTAACGCGAAGTTCAAGCATGGTGTCAAGTGGACAAATGTTCCTTAATCTTTTTAAACACCTTCATTCCCATTGTATTACGGAGAGGGAGAGTTTGCCAGAGGGTCCTGAACTTCCGGTTCCTCTAGTAAATTACGTATACTTGATACGGGAGCGCAGGTCACCGTATTATGAGATCGTTGAGTTTCTGATGAAAGACATGGAAATGCATCTGCAACGAACAGGACAAGGAAGCGAGACCGTCTACACAATTAATCCGAGAATGCTGCACGAGGAAATTGAAAAGAAAGTCAACGACGAAAAACTGACTTCTGTAAACGTTTGCCGCACCGTTCTAGCCATGCTGCATGGGGCGTCACTTGACGCAGAAAAGGACTATTACGTCACGACGACAAGCAGTGGGCGAAAGAACTATCACGTCAGAGTCAACACTCGCACCTTAAACCTGATGTCAAGTTTACTGTGATCTATCATCTATTCAATGTAGATCGCTGGACGGCGAGGCATCGCCATAGTAGCCCTCTGTTTAGGATCATAGCGTTGCTTGTCTTCCTCATCGAAAGCTATCACCTGCGCGTTGAATCTTTCACCCAGAAAGCCTATCGCGTCCATGATAACTGCTTTTTCATCAAGCATTTCAATCTCTAGCAGGACTTGCCTTCTGTCTTCAGGCATTTCGCTCACCTCTTTCAGTGTTCTTGCAGTGAACTTGGCCAACTCTTTGCTATGTTTTTTCAGGTCCTTCTCAGCAAGTAGCTCTTTCATAAGTTCATTCATCCTTGTCTCACGGTGGACTGGTCTCTCTAGCACCGTAAGGTAGACCTTCCATTTCCATTGACTTGCCACGTAATAACATATCTTCTTCGGCGTCGTCTTCGTTGCTTTCACCACGTTCAAGGTATCTTCAATAACCTCTCTCATCAGATTCTCTTTTTCTTCGGCTCTCACGTCTACCAGTTTCTCATTCGCCTCTGGCCACAGGGCTAGCGATATAAACTCTTTCTTCTGCATTTGACTCCATAATTCTTCACATATGTGAGGTGCAAATGGTGCAAGCAGTTTCACCCAAATTTCTAAGGCTTCCTTGAGGGCTTTCGTCCCCATTTTTCCTTTTCTACGCAGGTACCATCTGAAGTCATTCCAAACTTCAAACAATGCTATTTCTAGGGCTGTCCTGGTTTTCATTTCTTCCAGATTCGCAGTGACCTCGCGGACACGGTGCTGAAGAGCGCTCATCAGCCACTTTTCCATGTGCCCGTTCTCTTCCGTTTGAGGACTCTCTATTATGGTCTCCGCAAAGTTGTATAGTGATTCAAGTTTAGCCTGCAAGTCCTTCACGTTTTCACCTCTCCAGTCCGGATCATCCATGCCTTCACCGCCTAACAGCAAGGCGCATCTTGTGGCGTCCGCACCGTACTCTTCAGTGGCTCTCTTCATGGTCACAAAGTTTCCTTTAGACTTGTGCATTTGCTTTCCTTCGATCATCAGCATGCCGTTTACACCGATGGCCCTGGGCCAATGTTTTGGTGGAAACAGTGCGGTGTGGTGAAATATGAAGAATGTCAGGTGGTTCGGAACGAGTTCCTTTGCTGAAACTCTCAAGTTCACCGGGTACCAATAGCAGAACTCTTCTCGCATTTCATCCAATGCTTTAACGCTTACGCGAGTTCTTGCGGCGATCTCATCCTTTTGTCCTTTTCCATAGAAAACGTAGTCGAACACCTCTTTTGTCAGAGCCTCTGCTTCTATATCGTACTGCCTTATGTGCTTGTTGATAGTGTAGAATGCCATGTAAATTGTTGAGTCGCTGAGAGTTTCAATGATCCAGCCTTTTCCCCAAGGCAAGGGGGTGCCGAATCCTGTTGTTCTTGCACATGCCCATTCCCTCAGCCAGTCAATCACTGTCAAGAACCATTGTGTCGCTGTCTCTGGGTAGATTTTCATCTTGCTCAAGGCTTGTTTGGCCTTTTCTTTCCATTCCAAGTCGGAGTAGTTTAGGAACCACTGGTCCTGCAAAACCTTGACTATGCAAGGTGTCATGCATCGGCAAACAACGGCTTGCGGCAGATCGTACATCGCATCTGCGATTCCCCGGCGTTTGAAGTCGTTTATCAGAGTTTCCTTGACGTTTCGAACCATTTTTCCAGCGTATTCTTTGCAATTTTCGTTTAGCACCCCATTATGAAATTCCTTCTTGTAAAGCTGCTTGGTCGCCTCATCAGCCTTTGGGTCATTCTGATCTTTCACGCCTAACTGCTCAACGATGTCTGCAGCTGGATATACGCCGTAACCTTCAACTTTGATCAGCGAGATGGGTTTGATGCTTTCTAGGGTTTCAGGGTCTATACCGAACTTTTTTAGGCTTTCAGGGTTCTTCTTTAAATCCTCTAATGCGAGCCAGTCCAAGGGCGCATGGGCTGGAACGCTGTAGACTACGCCTGTGGCCTGAGATGGGTCGACGAACCATCCAGGCAATATCAGAAGCCTTCCTTTTGTCACTGGGTTTTCAAAGGTTTTCCCTACTAACATTCTGCCTTCAATTTGGTTGCGTACTCTAACCGTTCTTCCCTGCTCTTTCAGCTTGTCAGCTGCTTCTTTGCTCATTATCCATTTTTCGCCATTTACTTGGGCTTCGACGTAAGTTGCTTCAGGGTTTAGCCAGATGTTTGTTACGCCGTAGATTGTTTCAGGTCGAAAAGTGGCTGCGGGAAGAAAGGTTTCCTTGTCAAGTTTGAACTTTATCAGCGTGTACTCTTCTGGAGCTACTCCTTCACCTACCTGTCTGTCATGATCTCCAGTCGGGCTCTGGCATTTTGGGCACCACACAACGGGGTGGGTCCCTTTTGTAACGTAGCCAAGGTCTCTGAGGTTTTCGTATTGCCATTTTATGAATTTCTGGTAAGTAGGCATTGTAGTGTTGAATTCTCTGCGCCAGTCTATTGAGAAGCCCATCTTTTTTGCGGCCATTCGGCCTTCGTTTGTGTAATATGTTGCCATGTAAAAGGGATCTACGAATTTGCCCAATTCGCCCTTTGGAACTCCATCAATCTCTGTTAAGCCTCTGATGAAATCTTTGTCGCCTTTTGCAACCCGTTCACTTGCACCTAGCAATGGTTGCCCCGTCCAGTGCCATGACCATGGGAACAGCACGTTGTAGCCTTGCATGCGCTTGAAACGCGCATACGCATCTACTCGTGAAGCTGTAAATGCGTGACCAACATGTAGTGGGCCGTTCATGTAGGGATATGGAAACGTAATGAAGAACTTCTCTTTGCTCTGTGTTGGGTTTGCTTCGAAGATTTTTGCTTCTTGCCAGTTTTTCTGCCATTTTTCTTCGGTTTTTTTGAGAAATTCCATAGAGCTTTTTGAATTGGCCTGAGGGATATTAAACATTCTGCTTTTGATTTTTGAGAACGCGGTCCC
>JBGPBD010000058.1:0-5048 GCA_041481045.1 Bathyarchaeia archaeon
GTCGGAAAAAGAGGCGCGCAGAGCGGTTATGAAAGTAACCAAGGAACTGAAAAAGGGCGGGATAATTATCATCAGTAAGCCAGAACTGAAAATACAAAACATCGTTGCTTCTGCAAGCTTAGGCGGAATGATAGATCTAGAGAAGGCCGCCTACACACTGGGAAAGACAATGTACGAACCGGAGCAGTTTCCAGGCTTGATTTACAGGATGGACGAGCCTAAGGTGGTCATCTTATTGTTTGCAAGAGGAAAACTTGTTTGCACAGGAGCAAAGAAAGAAGCAGATGGTTATACTGCAGTGCACAAGCTTCATGGAATATTTGAGGAGCAGAATCTAATCTTCTACGAGTAACCTATTCGTACGCCATCAGTTTCAGTTTTTTTTCTTTCTCTTCTTAATCTGTTTCAGGATGGTTTTCATTTGCTGCTCGTCTATCGTTCCAAGCTCGTTTAGGGTGTTGGCTATTTCGCTGATGTTAAGAAGCGCGTGGAGTTTGATTCCTATCCTCTCAAGCTTTTCTCTGCCGCCCTCCTGCCTATCTATCAGCACCACTGCATCTGTGACAATTCCACCTTCTGCCGTAATTGCCTTGGCTGCTTTTTGAAGAGACAACCCAGTTGTTATTAGGTCGTCGATGAGCAGAACATGGTCTCCGGGTCCAAGCACCCCTTCTATTCTTTTCTGCCTTCCGTGAAGGCTAATGCCCTTGCGGGTGAAAAGGAACGGTTTTCCAGTCTCATAAGCGATTAAGGCCGCAAAAGGTATACCTGCAATTGGAATCCCAACGATTCTGTCGAAATTCTTCTCCCCTATTTCGTTTCTTATGAAGCGCACATAGAAGTTGCAGATTCTTTGAAAAGCATCGGGAAAGCTTGGAATTACGCGCAAGTCTATGTAGTATGGGCTTATTTTTCCACTTGAAAGTTTGAAGGCCCCAAACTGCAAGCCGCCTATTCTGTTAAGAATCTTGCAAAGTTCAACCTTAACTGCTCCGTCACCTTTCTCGTGTGCAGCCAATCTTTCACTTCCTCTTGGAAACCTGATAGATTTTTCCCACCTCTGGAATCAAACATGTGACTTTAGGCAGATCCTTCTTCAACAGTTCGGCGAATTTCTTCTGATCAGCATTTGAACCCGTGTGATATGGAACGGCTACTTTGGGTTTTGTCAGTCTGACAATATCAACGCCAGTTTCAGGTGAAGTGCCAGGTGCGATTCCGACCGTGCAGAAAACAACGTCGAACTTCTCCCTTTCACTTATGGTTGCCATTTCTGGAAAGGGCAGACTGTCCGCAGTGTGAAAAAGCTTAACTCCGTCCTCGCTTGTAATTATGAAAGATATTGGCGTCGCTGCTGGCGGATGATTACTTTTCTCAACTCTCACAGAAACCTTGTCAAGGCTAATTTCTGAGCCAGGTCGAGCTTCATTCAGTTTCTCAGGGGGAATCACATTTCGCAGCCTTCTTGCTGACGTCGGATCAGCTATCACTTTGCATTGTGTCAGATTGTAAATTTCTGAAACCAAGGGCTGATCCAGATGATCGTAATGCTCATGCGAGATCAGGATTGCATCAGCGTCATGAAAGTTGCGCGCCTTGAGGTCCACTGGGTCTACGATCAGAGTCTTTGATGAGGTTTTCAGCGTTATTCCAGCATACCGGTTAAACCACACAAAGAAAACTTCATTTTTTGAAGGGGTCTTTTCAATCGACATATCAAGTCCTCACAGCTGATAATATGCTGTTTGGATTTTAAAGAATTTGTGATAACATCGGGCTGTTGACTTGACAAGGCTTAATAGTTTCTGGTGAAGTGTGTCAATATCTAAGTGGTACTTGATGGTCGATGTTTGGCTTCCTTATGGGAAGACTGAAATCTGCGTAAGAGTTCCAACTAGGAATTTTCTGGGCTCAATTGAACCTAAAGAAAAGGCTCCTGTTCCAGATGGTAGAGCCGAAGTTGAAAGAGCCTTGAGAGAACCTATAAGTTCTAAGAGGCTAGGCGAAATCGTAAAACCTGAAAGCAAAGTCGCTGTGGTCGTTGATGATGCTACAAGACCTTCGCCAAGCCACATTATGGTTCCAGCGTTGCTTAACGAATTGAATTCTGCAGGGGTGAAGGATGAGAACGTAGTGGTTGTCTTTGGCTGCGGAACGCACAGACCTGTTAAACACGAAGAAACGGTCATGCTTCTAGGTGAAGAAGTGGTTAACCGTGTAAAATCAATAAGCCATGATTGCAGGGCTCAGGATCTGATCCATATTGGTACGACGCAGAAGCATGGTACAAAGGTATACTTGAACCGCACTTTCGTTGAGGCCGACGCGAGAATTCTGACTGGAGACGTGTGTTATCACTACTTCGCTGGCTATGGTGGTGGAAGGAAAAGTGTTTTGCCAGGCGTTTCAGGCGAAGAAACGATAAAGCATAATCACTCCATGATTTTGGAGGCCAATGCAAAGACTGGTGTCCTAGAAGGAAATCCCGTTCATGAAGACATGGTTGAAGCCGCGAGGATGGCTAAAGTCGATTTCATTTTGAACGTCGTTACTAACAGCAAAGGCGAAATCGTCAAGGCTCTTGCAGGTGACATGGAGCAGGCCTTCTTCAATGGAGTTAAGGCTGTTGACGAGACGTATCGCGTGACTGTAGACCGTAGGGCAGATATAGTCGTTGTCAGTTCAGGCGGAACTCCCGCGGACCTGAACCTATTCCAAGCCTATAAAGGTGTTGATAGCGCTTTGGGAGTCGTTAAACGTGGAGGAGTAATAGTCTTGATAGCTGAGTGCCCAGAGGGCCATGGAAATCAGGTATTCTATGATTGGATGGTTAAATGTAGTGATTTGAAGGCGGTTGAACACGAGATCAGACGGAATTTTGTCCTAGGCGGACACAAAACTTACTATTTGCTCAAGGCATTGCAGAATCATCAGATAATCTTGGTCTCATCAATGCCCGATTACTACGCGTCAAGCACATTCAAGCTAAAGACAGCGAGGGCCGTAAATGACGCCTTAAATGAGGCTTTCAGTATTGCTGGGAGGAACGCCAAAGTATGGACCATGCCTTATGGCAATTACACTCTGCCAGAGGTTAAAGCAGTTGAGGAGTTCAGCGCATCAGAAACCAATCAGGAACAGAAAAATGTTTAAACAACCTTGAATTCATGCTTCAAGCGACTGGAGACGGTAAGCTTGCAGGAAACTTACATGCTTCGAAAATTCAGCATAAATGACTTGCAGGGTGTCATGCGCATAAACCGATCTTGCCTGCCTGAGAACTACACAGACTTCTTTTTTATTGACCTGTATCGCAGGTTTCCTGAAACCTTCATTGTCGCCGAGGAAGATGGTCAAGTCACAGGCTACATAATGTGCCGAATAGAAGTCGGTTTGTCCAACCTTGGCCTGACTGGTCTGATAAAGAAAGGCCACTTGGTCTCAGTTGCTGTAGTGCCTGAACACAGACGCCGAGGCGTTGGAGAGGCCCTAGTGAAGAATGCCTTCGAAGCCATGAAACTCTATAATGCCAAGCAATGTTATTTGGAGGTTAGGACGAGCAACGAGCAGGCGATAAGGCTTTACAAGAAGCTTGGTTTCGATGTCACCCGCAGGAACCATGGATACTATGCCGACGGTGAAGACGCGTTCGTTATGACGAAGAAACTGCAAGAAGAACGCGATAACCTTCGGCATGTTTGAAAAAACCGCAATGTTAGGTCACAGTATGGTTGAATTGTTTCCTGTTAGCATTGATTGAACCCAATACGTGCAACTCACGGGGAAACACGCCTTAAGGGCGTTTTGCATGCTAGATTGGGGTTTGTTCCGCCTTTTTACTCATGAAGTTTATTACCTGAAGCATTGATCTGCCAAGCCCTAGAAGGCTAAGAAGCATTGCGGCTACTATAAGTATGTGTAGATCAACCATTAGAACTATGCTCTCGTAGGTCACGCTGATGATTGGACTATTTAGGGAAAAAACGAGGTAGGAAATTATGAATAGGGCATTGGCGACGCTGAAGAAATGCTGGTAGACAGTTCCAGCCATAAGCTCGCCGAGGACGATTAGTGTGATGTATACGGTAAAGAAAGTCTCAATGGACTTCTGTAAACCTGGGATCATGCTGGCAGCAGGGGCCAGAAGCAGCCAACACACATAATACAGTGCGTAGAAAAGAACTCCTTTCACGGCTGCCTTCAACACTTTGAATAGGATGTTTCGACGGAATATTCTGGAACCATTTTCGCTAACCATATGGAATCACCATGGGACCGTAACTGAAGAGCTGCGTATGGAAGTTGAGTTCAAACCATCCTGTTCGAGTGGCTGATTGAACTGCAACGCAAAACATGACACTGCCATCATAATGCGATTGCTGAGCAGCCTCGATTTCTACCTGACCCTGCCCAACGAGCTGGTCAGCGACGTTGTACATGCTTGTTTGGACTTCGCCTGCAATGTCAATTAAGGCATGATTGTCGAAGCTGATGGGCACAGTTACCTGCATATGGGTGAGGTTAAGCTGGGCATATCGTGGTTCTCCAAGCTTGAAGTTGTACAGCGGCGCACCCCAAGGGATAGAGAGATTCCCGGACACTTGGACAGGAATAAACTGTCCAAGCTTCATGCTGATGAATTCAAGAGTGTTCAGTTCAGTGTCGTTAAACAGGTAGGTCTGGCTGAGCTGCAGCAAACGACTTATGTCGAAGGTCATGTTGTGTAGAATCGCTAGGCTTTCCCCTTTTTCTATTGTGGGTATAAGCGTTGAACCTTCAGTGATTGTAGAACCATTTTTGTCCAGAACCTTCGTAGTGATGTTGAACAAGTCTATGTTGTAGTAGCCTTTATTTGTAATCTCTATTGGCAAGGAAAACAGTATTTTGCCATCAGATGTCGTTTCCATTTGCGGTTTTCCCAGGTTTAGCGCCAGATCTTTGACGGAGTATACTGCAGAAACGGAAAGAGTGATTAATAATATCCAAGAAATTGCTGTAGCAAGATCTATCATTCTGATTGGAATATTCATGAATCTCTCCTTCTGCCA
>JBGPBD010000059.1:0-5022 GCA_041481045.1 Bathyarchaeia archaeon
CCGACCAAAACCTAGGCTACAATGTTCTACCGAAAAGTGGGGCATATGACTGCAACTACACTTTTGCTAGCGGCGAAACACCAACCACGCACGATCTAACAGTGTATGTCCTGAACGTCCAGGACAACAGTTCGATCTCTAATGCTGAGGTTAAGGTTGAAGGCCCTCAGACCCATTACGATGTGACGGACTTGAATGGCAAAGTGATTTTTCACGACAATAAAGCAGGAATGTACACAGTGTCTGTGTCAAAGATCGGTTATGAACCAGCATCTCTAAGATTAGAGATTGATACGAGCAGAGATCTGGCTCTGTTTTTGCAACCGATTGAAGAGCAACCACCGCCTGAACAACCGCAGACGACCTTCAACAATCTGACCGTTATGTTCCTAGCCATTCTCTCGCTAGCATCTATTGGGTCAGTAGCCTTCTTCATAATTCTCGCTCCAGACCGAATACGCAGACGTAGACGCCAGAAGAGCTAGCGCGCCTGCATCATCTTCGCGTCTGCAGTTAGCGCGCCAAAAGAGAAACAACGGTTTTTTGATGGGCTTTTGTTATGAAGTGCCTGTTATAAGCCGTCACGATCCTGTTTTTTAAGAATTCCCAAATCTCAAATATGCGCAGTAAGGGAGTTCGGATTTTCTAGTTCTGCAGCTGTGGTCTGATGTTTTCTGTGTGGCTCACAACGGCTGTTCACTCGAGTGTGAGGCTCACTGTTGGCCTCAGTTCTCCTCGGCCTCCGCTCACTGGTTGCGACAACGTACGCCACCATAAAAAGCCCATTGACGCCTGGATTTTTGTACGCCGCGCAGTGTGGCACTTGTTGGCGCGCCTGTGAACAATTTTGAGAGAGAAATTCATGTTTGCCACAAACCACTTAGCGCGCACTACAGCAAACAGCGTTTTTTGATGGGAAAAAGTAACGATTTTGAGGTAACAATTGGAAACAATTCAGTTTTTTCTATTATTTCCAAAAAGACAATATAACTGATGGTCTTTCTTGCCCTTTTTTTGCAGTTATGG
This sequence comes from Bathyarchaeia archaeon, assembly GCA_041481045.1. Lineage (GTDB taxonomy): Archaea > Thermoproteota > Bathyarchaeia > Bathyarchaeales > Bathycorpusculaceae > DASPTR01. The sequence goes on from JBGPBD010000059.1 coordinate 1,027, forward strand.
ACAAAGACCAGTTCTCTGAGAAATGAGCGCACGCGCGCTGCAGGTTCGAGCCCGCTCCGGCCCACCAAAACGCGCGCCAGACCTGTTTCTAACCTCTTGGTTTCGCTTTTCGCTTTTTTGTGCTTCGTTCAAATCGTCAATAGATATTGGGCAAATATCTCAGGGCTTATCTTAGGTGAGTGTTATTCTGCAACAAGTTTTATCTTTCGTGTTTGGTTTGTTTAATGGGGCGTTATGATGCCTTCATGGACTTGTCCGAATCCCAAATGCACGTATGAAAAGAGGCTTGACCCTAGGCAGCGTTGTCCACTATGCGGGGAAGAAGCAAAAGGGTTCGATTTCACCGAGTTCGGCGACATATTGAAAGAGAAGTGGAGCCTCAAGAAGTCGATAGCTAGGTCCAAAGAACAAGAGGAAATCTTGGGGAAAATGAAGTTCTGCCCAAAATGCGGTTCAACAAGCATCAATTTTCTCATCTTTTACCGCCCTTCCATTTGGAAATGCCTTGACTGCGGATACGTAGGCGCCCTGATAGTAGAAGACGGCAAGCTTGCAGGAAAAATACGAAAACACTACCAAAAGCAACAAAGGAAGACGAAATTAGAATCCTAATTCGCATAGGCATCGAGTGCGAACTCCGTTGCAATGAAAAGGTGAATCGCGCGCTAAACTCCGTTATTTTCAATGTATATCACTATGTTATCATGGACAAAATCGATGTTCACACTTGTTATCTGCGTTATTGATTTGCGCACACATCAACCGTTGAATGTTAATTGCCATATTCAGCGCGCTTTCAGCAGTGTTGAGAGAATGTTGATTTGTAACAAGTTGAAGCGCGCGCACTCGATTCCGAGAGCCCTACATGGCACCTACACTGCCTTGCTTCCTACTGTTGTTTGAATCTAATACACTGTCTATTCATTAGCCTCTCCCTGGAGTCACGTTGCGTGTGAAAATGGTTTGTTGAGGTAAAGTTTTATAGTTTTGAATGGTCTTCAGAGTCTTTCAGCGGTGGGTCTTAGGCGGGGGGGTAGGGGTCCCCTGTACCGTAAACCCTCTATAGGACGGGCTGAAAGCGGAGGGTGAGACGTTTAAGGTCGTCGAGACCTCTCTTTCCGAAACGTTGACTATCCGTCCTTTGGGGCTGGCGATCATTGAGCAGCTTCCGTAGGGGAGTTGTCTTCAGTGTTTACCAGGTGAACCCGGCCAGGCCCGGGAGGGAGCAACCTAAGTCTGGACGTTCAGCGCTCAAGGGGGTGCGGGTACGAGTGTAGGGCTTGAGGGCTCGGCGGATTCTGGGCGTCGAACCTCTGTGGCCCACCGCTTTTCCAGTTTTCCTGAAAAACGGCTCAGGCAGATCACAATAGCGTAGAGGAGTCGAACGACAAGGTCCCTTTGGAAAACGCTAAATGTTGTCACAGACTATTCTATTGCCGTTGGAAGCCTGAGCATGACGTTCAACGAGGTTCGCAAGGACTATCTGCTTGACCGTTGGGTTGTAATTGCTACAGAACGTGGTCGAAGACCAACAGATTTTGCAAAAAGAGAAAAAGTGCAAGCTAAAACCAGCGTTTGTCCAATGTGTCCTGGCAACGAGCACATGACACCACCAGCAGCTCTCGTCTATCTCAAATCAGGAAAAGGCATCAAGAAGACCAAAGACGGCAAGGGTCACACATACATCAATTGGTGCGTCCGGTGCATTCCAAACCTTTATCCAGCCTTTTCCCCTCCGAAAGAAAAGCTCGCTCGGAGACAAATTCTGATAGACAACAATCTAGCCATGGCCGTGGGGCATCATGAAGTTCTAATAGAGTCTCCAATCCATGATGCGCACCCAGCAAGCGCACAGGTCGATCAGCTCACCTGTGTCGTTAATGCGTACATCGACAGACTCCGCGACCTGTCAGCTAAACCCTACATTAGATATGTTTCGATTTTCCGCAACCATGGCTTGGAAGCAGGGGCTTCCCTTTCTCATGCACACAGCCAGATAATTGCAACTCCGATAGTTCCGAAGACTATACGCGAAGAAATGAAAGCAAGTAAGCAGTACTGGCATCAGCACAAGAAGTGTGTCTTCTGCAGCATCATCCAACAAGAACGCAAGGGACCGAGGCTGGTTCTTGAGAACTCAAAGTTCATCGTCTTTGCTCCATACGCAAGCGTTCATCCCATGGAATTCTGGATAGTTCCAAAAAGACATGACATTACGCTACTTGGGCTGTCACAATGTGAAGTCAAGGCGCTTGCTGAAACTATGAAAGCAAGTTTGGAAGGACTGAGGACGCTTGTAAACGATCCCCCCTACAACTATGGCTTTCACCTAACTCTTGACAAAAACGCGGGCGTATATTATCATTGGCACTTGGAAGTTTATCCCAAACTTTCGATTTGGGCAGGATTTGAATTGAGCACAGGCATGTACATAAACACCGTTACTCCTGAAACGGCGGCGGAAAGCCTGAGAAAAACCATATCATCCCAAACTTTGTAAGCCCTTTTCATATTTTGGCCTAGCATAGATCACGTCTTCAACGTAAGCCCTTAGCGGTTCCGCTACGCTCCAAGCCTGCAGAATACACCCTTTAGGCGCATGCGGTGGGTCGCCATCGCAAACCTCACTAGCCGTTCCTAGTTTCATGCCTAAAACGTGTTTGGCAAAGAACGGTTCAAGAATGCTTTTCATCACATAGTCGCGTCTGAGGACGCCATAGCCCTTCACCTTCAGAAAAGCCGTTACAAATGGTCCCAAAAGCCAAGGCCACACTGTCCCATTGTGGTAGGCTCTGTCCCTGCTTCTCCTGTCCCCCGCATAGACTCCAACGTATCTTGGATCACTTTTTGCAAGCGACCTCAAACCAAAGGATGTAACAAGCTCACTAAGCACAGAATCAACAACCTGCTCATTCCTCACGTTGTCAAGCATGGTGAAATCTAAGGCGACAGCGAAAATCTGATTAGGGCGCAAAGAGCCGTCCCGCTCGTTCTCGCTCACCACATCGAAAAGACAGTTCCTTTCTCGGTTCCAGAACTTTTCACCGAAACTTGTCCTTGCTCTTTCAGCCATAACAATGTATCTTTCTGCTTCGCTGGGCTCCTTGAACCTCTTCGAAAGCAATGATATGATCCTTAAGGCGTTGTACCACAATGCTTGGATTTCAACAGCCTTTCCAGCCCTCGGATTGACAGGTTGACCGTCTACGGTGGCGTCTATCCACGTCAATTGCGGGGCGTGAGCAAGTAAGCCGTCACTGTCGAGACGAATGTTAGAGACTGTCCCTCTGGCGTGGTTTTCGACGATGGCCTTCAGCGTTTCGTACAGCCGCGTTTGAACAAATCCGAAATCGTCTGTGTACTTTAAGTATTGTAACACGGCGTTTACGTACCACAATGTCGCATCAGCACTGTTATAGGATGCTAATCCGCCCTTGTCTGGAATGAAATTGGGAATCAAGCCGTCCTTGAAGTGTTTCTGGAAGGTTAAGAGAATTCTCCGGGCATCTTCAAACCTTCCTGTTGTGAGAGTCAGCCCGGGCAGTGAGACGAACGTGTCTCTTCCCCAATCTTCAAACCAGTGATATCCAGCAATAATTGACCTGTGCTCATCATCAGCCGCTCTGACTATCAACGCGTTTGCGGCAAGAATCATGAAGCTGAGCCAATCGTTTACCTGAACATTCGAGTGTGTTCCGTAGAATTTGGCCAACAGGTTTTCAAGTCTTTCTTTTTCCTTTTCGAACAAGACGCCCATTTCAAGAAGAGTTTCGGGCTTCTCAGCGAAGATTTTTCTGGCAGCATCTGCATCTTCGTCTGCAACAGCAACCACCGCAAAACTCTCGTTTCTACCAGCCTCCGCTTCATATTCAAAATACCCGCTCTGATACCAATCATCTAAGCAGCTTTCACCGCGGCTAGCTTCCTCACGATAATATACTCTTTCAACCCACTTCTCTTTGGCAAGGTATTTTCCACCTATTGTTCCCAGGATCA
>JBGPBD010000060.1:0-4931 GCA_041481045.1 Bathyarchaeia archaeon
AGCATGAATATGGCAGTTCAAGTTAAATTCTACAGCATTTTTTCAGGAGGAGGCGTTTTCGAGGGCCTCGGGTCTTCGATTGTTGATAGTCTAGTCGGGCAATTCAACAGAAACGTGGCTCCGGATCTTATAGTTCCTGAGCCTTCAGTTATTATCAAAGGGAAAATCGCTGAAAACATAGATCCTCGTGTGCTTTCAAATCTGATGATTTCGCAAGCAATTGCGTTGCCGATTACCATCTTGATATTGCTAACCTATTCTATGCAGATAGCTGCAACTTCTGTGGCTATGGAAAAGGAAGAGAAGACTCTTGAAACTGTGTTGACATTGCCTGTGGACCGTTTTTCGATTCTTATGGGGAAGTTGTCAGGTTCAATAATCGTCGCAGGAGTCGGTGCCTTAGCGTACATGGTCGGATTCAACTACTACATGGGTTCTCTCACAGGATTGAGTCAAGCGGGTGCTGGTCCAGATCTGGCTTCGCTTGGACTCGTGCCCTCCCTTTTCGGATATGTTCTCCTCGGCATTTCATTATTCATTACTCTGCTTTCAGCTCTAGCGCTTGCAGTGATATTGTCGGCTTTCGCAGAAGATGTCAGAAGCGCGCAATCTCTTGTTAGTTACATTTACCCGCTAATCTTCATCCCGTCCCTAGTTCTTATGTACGTAGACATAAACACCTTGCCAGTGTGGCTGAAGCTCGTTCTGTATGCAATTCCTTTCAGCCAGCCAATAATAGCTTCAAAAGCCGTCATAATGGGTGACTACCTAACCGCTGGGCTCGGCATAGTCTATGTAGTTGCCTTCACCCTGGTCATAATGTACATTGCGTCGCGGTTGTTTGCTACGGAGAGAATCCTAACTGCAAAGCTGAAGCTAAAAGGCTTAAGAAGGCGACAAAAAGCATCTGCAGAAGTTTAACTGAGTTTGCAGTAGAACCGCGCAGACCTGGTTGAGGACAATTCACACTAGAGGCTTGGACAAAAGGCCTCACCAAACACTCACGTTGCCACGTAGTATCCACATCTATAGGAGGCGATGCAAACTGGCATATGAAAGCCGAAAGTATCTTTAGGAGACAAGAGTCATTAGCTAGTTTTTAGAGGTGCGAGTTTGGTCACATTAAGAGCTTTGGCCCCTTCTCTCACCCGGATTACAGTTGCCGCTGCTGTTGGTGCTGCCCGCCACATCGGACAGGGTAATCCTGATTTGATAGATGCAGAGGCTGTTGAGTTTTCGAGAGCCATACTGGCTCAAACGGACGTCGCTGGTGAAGTAATTGCTTGCGAAGGACCCAAAGACAATGCGCCAGCTTTTATGCGCAGAGAACAGGTCGGCACTGGAATGGGCCCGAAAGTCGAGTTTGTGGTTGATCCAGTTGACGGTACAACTGCTGCTTCAAAAGGTAGAAAAGACGCCATTTCCGCCCTTGCATGTGCACCTCCTGGCTGTTTTCAGGTGCTTCCAGATGATGGGTACTATTTCAAGGTTGCAACGGATCAGCATTCAATCGGCAAGATCTCTCTAGACATGTCCATAGAGGAGATCGTGCGGACGGCAGCTCTGGAAAAAGGCTTGCCCCTTGGTAACTTCACTGTCATAATGCTTGAGCGCGACAGGCATGAGGAGATCCTTAGAACCCTCAGAAAACTAGGAGTAAGAATCATCCTGATCCCTGATGGTGACATTGCAGCCGCTGTGGCTACGTGCATTGAAGACTCAGGCGTTGATCTTCTCGTAGGGGCTGGCGCAGGACCTGAGGCTACGATTGCTGCAACTGCTGTGAAGTGCTTAGGAGGGACTATGCTTGCGAGGGTCTGGAAAGATAAGAGCGATGATCCGAAGAGGCTGGACAGGCTGGGGAAGGAAGGCGTTGACGTGGGGAAAACTTACTGCGAAGAGGAATTGGCAAAAGGAAGAGAGTTGGTCTTCGCAGCCTCAGGCGTGACTAAAGGTGAATTATTGGACGGCGTTCGCTTCACTCCAAACGGAGCAATAGTAAGCTCGATATGCATGAGACTCCCCAGTGGAACCCTAGAGAAATCGGAAACAACGTTGAGATTTAAAGCTCACCCCGTTTACAAGCAATTTTTGAAGTGAAAGCTGCTCTTGAAAAGTCTGAACAATGCCATGATTATGGCTATGGCAAAGAGAAACATGTAAACCAAATGTGGTGGTTCTAGCCAAACAGGAACTCCTAAGGGAAAGCTCAGAATTGTTGGCACAAGCACAGTAAACGCCGGTATGCAAAGCAGAAGGTTCGATAAATGAGGTTCAAGAAACTTGCGAATGTCGCCGGTTTTCAGCATGACGACTATTGATACGAGGAATGCTGACCATTCCAGCATTATGTTTGTGGAACTCCTCATCAATATGCCAATTCCAAAGTCCATTTGCACAGGCCAGAGCAGTTTGGTTTGTCCTACTAGGAAGTCGCCTACCAATGGATGTGACAGTATGGCTACGAAGTATGGTATTGCTCGTTTACGATAGATTGCAAAAACGGGGAGAAACGCTATTGACAACAATATGATTGAATGTGTTGGTCCCCGGTGTATGTTGGGAATGAATGGTTGGAAGAGAATGTCAGCGTCGGGAAGTATAGATAAGACGAGGAGGAGAGGGGCATTGACTTTTACTGTTGAAAGCTTTGCAGAAGCCCTTCCTAAGAGGTATCCTAAGGCAAGATGGCCAACGGCGAACAAATCTGTTCCTCTTCTTGTGGCCGAAACAGAATACAGGCTGCATTAATAAGGCTTAGAAGGGTGACTCTCTCTCGGTACATGGAAGAATCTCAGGCGATTTGGAAGCAGTTAGGTCTTTCGTCACTTGATAGTCTAGGGCGGCATTTAGAGTGTGATGAATGTGAAAGGTCTTGCAATGCAAGTAGTGATCTCGTCGTCATGGAAGCTTTCGGGGAAGGCTTAAATTCGTTCCAGACGGTTTAGTAACGTGATCATGCATTGAATGGGAATTTTGCAGTTGAAGCGCGTCAGCTCTCGCGTGATTATGTTTCGACTAAAAGAAGCCATGTCTTTGGAAAGAAGTCGACAACAATTATCAGGGCACTTGATCGAGTTGACTTTGAAATTCATGATGGCGAGCTTTTCGGTTTGCTCGGACCAAACGGTGCTGGCAAAACTACGACAGTGAAGATTCTCTGCACTCTGCTTGAGCCAACCAGCGGTCACGCTTTCGTCAAGGGTTATGATGTGGTGAAGGACGGCGGTCTTGTGAGGAAAATCGTGAACATGGTAGCTGGCGGTGAGCGCATGCTCTACTATAGGCTTACAGGCAGAGAGAACCTGAAGTATTTTGCTGATCTTTACGATGTTCCCAAGAGAGATGTGACGACTAGAGTGGATAATTTGCTGGAGCTAATGGGGCTTTCAGACAGGGCTGATGACGAAGTTGAAAAGTATAGCAAGGGAATGAGGCAGCGGCTCCAAGTGTGTAGAGGGTTGATTAACGATCCTGAAGTGCTTTTCCTTGACGAGCCGACCTTGGGATTAGACGTGAACATTGCCAAGGACCTGCGTAGTTTCATCCGTGAGAAAGTTGTTCGGGAGCAAGGCAAAACAGTCTTGTTGACTACGCACTACATGTTTGAGGCAGAGGAAATGTGTGACCGAGTGGGCTTCCTCAGCAAGGGTAAGCTTGTGGCTGTTGGAAAGCCAGAGGAGCTTAAGAGAGAAGTGCCCTCAGGGTTCTCTATCGAGCTGCTTGTAGCTAGATTGACAGAGGAGATTGCCAGTAGCCTGAGGCAGCTTGAATCTGTGAAGAGAGTGATTACGACTGATTACGAAGGTGAGGCGGAAGGCGAAAAGGTTGATCGGCTCGTGATTGACGTGGACAGCGATAAGGCTCTTCCGCAAATATTGAATCACTTGGCGAGCAAGCCCTGTAGAGTGGTTTCTTTTAACCTGCGCGGGCCAACTTTGGAGGATCTTTTCATGTTCTACACTGGAGAGAAATAGATGTTTACGCGAGTGGTGTTGGCTGAAGCTGTGAAGAGCCTCAAGGTGTACTTTTTCAGTTCACGGACGCTTTTCTGGACTTTGGCTCTTCCGCTTGGAAATGGGCTCTACTTGTATTTTTTGTACTTGCCTTTCGCCGCTAAAACGGTTGATCTTTACTTCAACGCTGGGAATTACAAGATTGACTTGGTTGGTTTCACGATTGTTGGGCAACTGCTTTACTCATTCTTCACGATGATGTTGTTGGCTGGGGCATCGTTTGACCAAGAAAGGTGGCAAGGCACCTTGGAATCTGTGTTGCTTTCGCCGGCGAACCGTGTTGCAATCCTTTTGGGCGGTGCTTTGGCGAATGCTGTTAATTACTTGTGGATGCTGATTGCGTTGGTCTTGTCATGGATAGCCTTTATCCATGTGAATGTCATAGTGACGGACTTCCTGGCTCTGTTTATGTCGCTTGTGTTGTCTTACCTCGCGATGGTGGCTCTTGGGATGTGCTTGGAGACGGCGGAAATCTATTCAAGAAGAGGAGGCATATTGACGGGGTGGCTTCAGGAACCTGTGATGTTTCTGTCGGGTCAGGTGTTTCCGTTGCAGTCAATGCCGGCATTTCTGTTGCCCTTGAGCTATTTGCTTCCGCTAACCTTTGGCTTGATGGCTGTCAGGCTTACTTTGTTTGGAGGAGCATCAATGTGTGACGTGGTAATTCCTTTGGCTGTGCTCGCGTCTATGGCAGTCATTTTCTTCTTATTGTCGAGGCTGTTGGTGAGTTATGCTGAGCGAAGAGCCAAGGTGAAGGCCACATTGACTCAATTCTGAGGTGAATGGAACATGGTGGGCCACAGTCTCAGGGTTATTGCTTCAACGACAAGAGTGAATTTGATTATGACTTGGCGATTCTTCAGTTGGACAGGTTTCGGCTTGAGGTTTTTCACGCCTGTAATGACGCTTGGAGCA
>JBGPBD010000061.1:0-4910 GCA_041481045.1 Bathyarchaeia archaeon
AATGAATTGTCATACATGCCAGACGACATTAGGCGCTATACAATGGCTGTCAAGACCAAAAAGGACTCTCAAGAGGCTTATTTCCTTGTTCAGCTACAACCGAAATTGGAAAAGGCGAATGTGAACATGTCAGAAAACTTAGTTATGGAAATTGACAAGCCATATTTCGCAGTCAGGCTGTATAAAGACGTACTTCAAATTGACCTAAAAGGAAGCTTCAAAAACGAAATCGAAGAAGCGCTTGAAAACAAACCATTTCTTAGAATAACAATAGGAAGCCTGCTCGGCATATTCGTACCATTACACATACGCCTCAGTCACATAGACTCCGCACGCATAGTCAACGAGGGAAAAGTCAAACTAATCCTTCCATACCGCAGAGACGTCCTCATTCCACTTGCCCCTAAAGAAGCAAAAAGACTGGTAGACAATCTAAATGCTTTGATTCCTGTAGAAAAAGGAAAGGAACTAGAGCGCATCATAAGAGAACACGAACTTCAGAAAATGGTGGAAGAGCGAGGGCGAGTAGAGCGCGCTGCCTACAAGAGCCCGCTTCTAGCTCCGAAATTAAGAGAAGAACTAGCGAAAGAAGAAGAAAGAGAAGAGCAAGAAAGAGAGGACTAGCAGCAAGATCTCGGCTTCGTTGCTTCAAAGTGCCCATTACTTGGGGATGGCTGCAATTGCAGTTATGGTGAAGGGCGCAATTAGGCTCAGTGCAAAGCCGCTGGAAAATGCAATTATCATTACTTCGGGACCACAGTATTTCACTATAATCGGCAAGGTTGTATCCATAGTTGTGGCTCCTCCAAATGCTACAGGCAGGTATCTGTCAGCTTTTGCCGTTAACGGAATGGTCGCTATAGTCAGAAGTTCTCTGAGAAAGTTCACCATGAAGCCTAATGCGCCGAGACCTGCACCAAACAGTTGGCCGACCAACGGCCCAGCTAGAGTATACCATCCAAAGCCAGCTGTGATGGCCATCGACCCAACAACACTTATGCCCAAGAGGTACCCACCAACGAAGCCGCCAACGATGCTGCCCAAGGCAATGGCAAATGGAACTACAAAAATCTTCAGACCAGCCTTTTTCAGCCTAACAACTGCCTCTCTATCGGCCCCAAACACAAAGCCCATGACAAACAATAGCAGAACCAGCGAGAAGTCAAACACGTAGCTGGAAACCCAGCTGCTGCTGATGACACTCACATAATTGTTGTTTAAGTAGCCAACAACAACCCCTAGACCAAGAGCAGTTAAGATGTACTTCATCATTCCAGTTTCACCATCTTCCTAAAAGCCTTCAAAAAGACCACACTGAAGAACATGGCTAAAGCAACTATAACGAGCGCGTCTAAGCCAATGCTAGGCATTGACTGTAGTAGCTCACTGTTCGAACCGATCGAGAAGCCCATCGAAAAAATCAGGATAACAATGGCTCCAAAAGTCAGTCTTCCAAGATCTAAACGCCTCCTATTTCGAAAGAAATATCCAACTGCTGCTCCTGCAATCAACGGAACGATAACGTTAAACACTGTTAGCACCTAAAGGGATTGGCCTGAAACTACGCTTTTTCCCTATTTAAGAACGATTGGAAAACGTTCAGGTATTCCTCAAGCACACTTCTTCGTTTCGTCTCTTGAACCACTCAGGTGCCTACTATCACCCTTTGATGTTCAAGATGTCCAAGCATTTGCTTCAAGAAACTCTTCCAACGTTCAGAAATCGAATGTTCATCTAAACAAGAAAAGGGGTTGAGCCGGGGCTTATGCTTCTTCGAAGAACTCCTCTGCCTTTGGCGGTGTTGGGCTTAGTCCTCGCCGTTCGCGTATCTGCTTGATGATTTCTGCTTGCATTTGTTCTGGTACGGGGGACCAGCGGCTGAACTGTGTAGCCCAGAAAGCTCTGCCTTGAGTGGATGATCGCAGTTCTTCTGCAAGTCCAAATGATTCAGATACCGGCATTTCAGCTTTGACAACAATCATTTCTTCCTCGTTAACCATGTCCAGAATCTTGCCCCTGCGTTTCTGCACTATTGCTATGACGTTGCTCACGAACTCGTTTGGAACCTTGCACTCAAAGCTTATGAGCGGCTCCAGGAGCTTCGGGTCATTCAGTAGGAAGGCACACCAAATTGGACGCCAAGTCATGGGCAATATCTGTGCCGGTCCTCTGTGCACAGGGTCCTCGTGAACCGTAACATCTTCTAGGTTGACCTTCAACCCGTAGGCTGGTTCTTTGGCTAAGACTGAAGTGAACACGGCTTCTCGGAAACCTGATTTTACATGGTCCATTATTTCATCGACGTATTGTCGTCCCTTTATTCTGTTCAGAAGTATGTTGTTACCTTCAATCGCAACGACGTTGCGTGCATCGTCGGTTGACCAGCCGAACCCCTTGAGGATTTTCTGCCTTTCGTCACGAGTCTGCATTTCCGAAATCTTATCTGACCTTATTGCTTCAATAATATCGTCTGGCAGCTTCTCGATAGTAACCCACAGCTTGTTATGCTTGTTGGGGCTTTTTCCCATGATAGCCGGGCCCTTGTAATCGTGGCTTATTGTTTCACGATAAATCACAATTGGCTTGCTAGTTTTGACCTTCAACCCTGCCTCTTGCATTCTGTAGGCAGTTATCTCAAGGTGCAGTTCACCCATACCGCTCAACAGGTATTCACCGCTCTCCTTGTTAATCAAGAAGTGCAAGTTCGGGTCTTCCGTTATCAGCTTATGCATCACTTTGTCGAAAAGCGGCAAATCCTTCACGTCGGCGGGCTCAACGGCCACCGTGACTACAGGGTCGGACACATACTTCAGACCCTCGAAAGCACGCGTCTCCACACCCGCCTCTGCGACTGTCTCACCCACGTGGATGGACGGCAACCCTGACAGCGCGGCGATGTTCCCGGCTGGAACCTCGTCGATGATCTCTCGGTCCGCAGCCATGCTCATGTAAACTTGCTGGATCGTTCCTTTCTGATGACTGTTGATAAGGTCAACAACCTTTCCCTTCTTAACTCTTCCACTGAAGACGCGGCCAATCGCAATCACGCCACTGTGCGGATCGACCTCAATCGTCGTCACACACATCAAGAGTGGCCCTTCTGGGTCAACCTTCGCCATCGCCTGACCCACCACGCTTTTCGGGTCACCAGGCCAAATCTGGCTTTGCCTGTAAGGCTGCGCCTCATACGGGCTGGGCAACTGCTCAACAAACATGTCCAATACAGGCTCGTGCAATGGAGCCTTTTTGCTGAGAGCATCAACCTTCCTTCCGACGTCTTCATACTCTCCCGTGTACGAATCGATTATTTCCTTAAACGTGACACCCTTCGCCTTCATGTGTGGCAAGTTTAAGCCCCACTTGTGAAGAGCGGAACCAAATGCTACACGTCCGCTCTCAACTGAGACCTGCCAATCCTTCTTGTGCTCAGGAGGTGCATACTTTTCAATGAGACCGTTTATTCTAAGGATGACCTTGGCGAATTTTCGTTGGATCTCTTCGGGGGTTAGCTTTATCTCTTTGATAAGTCGGTCAACTTTGTTGATGAACAAGATAGGTTTTACCCTTTCACGCAGAGCCTGCATCAGAACTGTTTCAGTCTGCGTCATAGGCCCTTCAACAACATCTACAACCACAAGCGCACCGTCGACGGCGCGCAAGCTACGCGTGACTGCGCCACTAAAGTCAATGTGCCCAGGGGTATCGATCAAGTTTATGAGATAATCCTTGTCCTTGAAAGGATGAACAAGACTTATGTTAGAAGCGAAAACAGTCATCTGCCTCTTCTGCTCAAGTTCCCAAGAATCCAGAAAGAGCTTCTGACCAGCTGTCTTTTCGCTAATTATGCCTGAAGCTGCCAGAAGGCTGTCAGAAAGCGTAGTTTTCCCATGATCAACATGCGCTATAATGCTCGTGTTTCGCACTATAGTCGGACTATTCATCAGCTTAACGATTTCTTCAACTTGCCTGTAACGTCCCATAATCAAGCCTTCCTCAACGTAGTGCGAAAGCCAAAAGCATAGACGGTGTCTGCGAATCCATCAAACATTATTGTTTCAACTGCCTGAAGGCGAGCTACATGGAGATGAAAAATGCGACCTATTAACTTTTTGCCGCATGTTCCAAGAATGCCTGCTCTCGCTCTTAGGCTTCATCTGCGTCGCTCGAAGAATTATAGCCTGCTTTCAAGCAGAAACCAAATAGCGAGGCAACATCAAGAACTGATAACGGCCTTGAGCCGCATTTTTGATTTAGAACACTATGTTCGATAACTGACCCACTCACATTTATTCAACTGAAGCAGCGTCACGTGTCTTCTTGCGTGACGTTGATATCTTGAAATTTTTTGTGCGATTTCATGATCAAAATGGACTTTCTGGACGGACCAGTTGGGGTTTCTTGAGAGTCGGGGCTCAATGTGGGAAAAAGAGAGACTAGGTTGGCGGTGGAGGCGGTTGAGACTGTGGCGCAGGGGGCTGGACATTGACATTCTGGTTCTGGTTGACGAAGAGGTTGATGCCTTCGAGCTTGGACTTTCCCGCGGTTCCAATGACGCATATTATGGCGCCCACCCATCCAATCCAATAGCCGATCCCCAACGATGTGATGGCTGAGCTGGATCCTACTATGATAGGCACGACCGTGAGAAGTACCACCCCTACTGGTCCAGCAATGGACCCTCCGCCTGTCTTCAAAAGCGCGAGTATGCCTCCTACCAGAAGCAGGAAGAATGTGACAACAACGAAACCTAGCATTATCGCAGACAATGTGTTGGAGAGGCCCGCTTGCTGGCCCACTTGCTGCAGAAGATTGAGCATCGAGTCTTGATCGTTGATCCTATTCAGGACATCCATGGTCACTTGGAAAGTAGAGCCAGAAGCCCATGCTGAGAAGCCATACGGGAGAAATGC
>JBGPBD010000062.1:0-4808 GCA_041481045.1 Bathyarchaeia archaeon
ACATCTTGCCGTAGAGCTTTACGTTGCTGCACTGGATCCGAATTTGCTCGATCTGCAAGCGAAGACCAGCAGAGAATACTCCGATTCAACTATTTGGAGACTTCTCTCAGAACTCTTGATTTCTCGCCCAAAGTCGCTATTATTATGCAGAAAAAGACCGGGATTGTGCTGCGATATAGTCAAACATAGAAAGTCGAAATCTATGTTCAAGATGCAATGGAGAAACTATGAAGACAAACTAGGAAAAAGTTGGATTCTTCTGTACGCCTTGTTTCCGTTATCATCCTCAATTTCGAGCACATCAATAACCTCTAAGCAGTGGTGCAGGAACTGCGCACCCCTCTCGGTTGCTTTGAAAACTGGTCTGTCATTCAGCATCACGATGTTCAGCAGTTTAGCGTTAATCAGAAGGTCGAGGTATCTGTTTAGCACGAGAGAGCTAAGTCCGACTCCATAAAGTATGTTGGTTTTTTGCACTCCACCACGTGACATTTCTAGAATTTCGGCAACTATGGCTATTTTATCTCTTTTGGGTTTTCTGAGTCGATCATTCATGTTATGCTTTCCTCTTGGAGTCATTCATTTCTAACACGCGCTAGCTTTGCTTGGCTATGAAAGTGAGTGTGTCGAGAAGCACAACGTCGTTGTACACTGTTCTTGCGTAGACTTCATAAGTTCCTGCATATACTGGCGGTATTCCGATAGTTATGTTTGCGATTCCTGAGGAATTCGTCACCTGCGTGAAATAGGCGAGGGCCGTCCCGTTTGGCTGTATGATGGCGAAAGTTATTAGTTGGCTGGGCATAGTCTGGTTGAACACGTCTCTGACTTCAGCGTAGAGAATTACGGTTTCGTTAAGGGTGAAATACCCGCCTGGTGTGTTCGGTCCGATTCCGCCCTTTTGGGTGAAAACGTCCATTGCTAGTGGCAGCAGTTCGCATTCAAATCCTGCAGAAACCTTCAAAGTCTGTCCATAGACTTCGCTTGCAGCTGATATTTGCCAGATTCCTAGGGAGGAGTCTGAAGGCCACGGAATTTGGAAGATAATGTTTGCTGTTCCAAAGCTGTTTGTAGTCACTGTTTTCGAAAGGAATTCTGTCCCATTTGGGATGCTGACTTCAAAGGTTACCGGGGTTCCAGCGATTGAGGCGTTTCTGTATGATAATTGTGCCTCGAGGAGAACTAAGTCGCTGGGGAGAAAGGAGGTGCTGGGAACCCCGTTCCTTTTAGAAAAGATTTCAATTCGAGCATTTTGTGACTTGCATTGCAAGTCAAGTGTGTCATAAATGGCTTCATTGTCCACCGTTGCGTTTGCGACGACGTGCCATGTTCCTGCGACGTGGCCTTCAGAGGGAAGAAGGTAGGTGTCTGCTTCAGCAATACCTAAGTCATTTGTTGAGATGGTCCTAACGATCTCAGAGCCATCTGGCTTTTCAATTGTGAATGTTACTGGGCGGTTTTGCAATTTGATGCCTCCCTGAGTGAGGTAGGCGTAAATGGAAACGTTGTCGAAAGGTTCAAAGTCTCCATCTGATACGTTGAATCCGAGGCCCCCTTTCTGTGTGTAGACATCTAGTACGCTTTCAAGCTTCGGAGAAGGTGGGCCTTCAGAGAATAGGCCGAAGCTTATTGTTCCAAGTCCGACCGCCAGGCTGATTGCAAGGATTGACGCTGCGAGCATTTGTTTCTTAGAGTTCATTTGGCACCAAGAGAATGAATAGTCAGTGAAAAATTTAATTCTATGTTTTTGTACATGTGTACAAATAGTTTGAACAACGATATTCCAAATAATGTAGTAACGTTTCTTCTTCATATGGAGATGGAAAAGTCGTGGGCGAATCAAAGGATATTCTGAGAGGACTCACATTAAAGGTTTACAAGTTCATACTAGGCAATGATAAGCCGGTCGGAATCCGTGAAGTTCAAAGAGCATTGAATCTAAGCAGTCCCACGCTTGCGCTGTATCACATGAATAAACTAGAAGAGACAGGTTTCATAAAAAAGGAACTGAACGGCTATGTTGCAGATCGGATAGTCCTGGAAAACTTTGTTCGGTTAAGAAGGGTTCTGATTCCACGGAATTTCTTCTACACAGTAT
Source organism: Bathyarchaeia archaeon (assembly GCA_041481045.1). GTDB lineage: Archaea > Thermoproteota > Bathyarchaeia > Bathyarchaeales > Bathycorpusculaceae > DASPTR01. The sequence continues at coordinate 2,099 of JBGPBD010000062.1, forward strand.
TTCTTGTGACTTCATTGATATTTTTAGGCGTTTTTCTAAGACCACCAATATTGACAAGAGAATACGTGTTTTCTCTAGGAGTTCTTATCATCGCCGCGGCAACATCAGTCTATGAAACAATCAAGGCCCTTTCTGGGAAGGGGCTGTAATCGTTGGACTATGTCTGAGAATTCATAACTGGGATTCTATCATTTTTGCACTAGTCAAGCACATGCAGCTGATGCTTTCCAGAAGGAGGAAGCGGCAAGAAGAGCTCGCGTCAACGTAGATCCTTTGTAGAAAGCATTATTACAGCTTGCACTTGATATATATAGGGCGGGTTCTGATTATGTCCTCAAAGAAGAAGGTCAAGAAAGAACCATCTCAAACTCCTGAAAGACCGTGGTTCAGATTTTGGCCTGAAGGAGTTCCCAAACATATTGAATATCCCCTAATTCCGCTTTCGGAGCTGTTGAAGAACACGGCTCAGAAGTATCCTAACAGCGTGGCAACGATATATTTTGATAGAGGAATCACCTACAAGGGCTTGGACACTGCTACAGACAAGTTTGCAGCCGCACTCAGCAAGTTGGGCGTGAAGAAAGGCGACAAAGTTGCACTTTTTCTGCCTAATGTGCCTCAATTCATAGTCTCATATTATGGTGCGCTCAGAATCGGCGCGATTGTAACTGCTATAAGCCCATTGTATAAGGAACGTGAAGTGGAGCATCAGCTGGTTGATTCGGAAGCTGAAACCATAGTTTCTTTGGACATGCTTTTCCCTATTGTTGAAAAAGTGTGGGAAAGAACCAAGCTGAAAAGAGCTATCATAACGAACCTCAAAGAGTTCATGCCTTTCGCTACAGCTGCGATCGGTTCGCTGTTGAGAAAGATTCCATTGCTTAAGATTGAACGCAAGCCCAACGTTAGCTTCTTCCAAGAACTCCTACGAGATAACTCGCCAGAACCTCCGAAAGTCGAAATCAACCCGAAGGAAGATTTGGCTACTCTGCAGTATACTGGAGGAACTACGGGCCTTTCGAAGGGGGCGATGCTTACACACATGAATCTCGTTTCAAATGCTGTTGCCTGCGCTGAATGGCTTCAGGGGAAGACTGGCGAAGAGTGTTTTCTAACTGTCCTGCCGTTGTCCCACATTTATGGGATGACAACAGGCATGAACGCTCCAATATATTTGGCTGGGAAGATGGTTACGCTTCCAAGATTCGACGCCGTCAGCAGTTTGAGGGCTATTGAGAAACATAAGGTCACAGTTTTCTGCGGTGCACCAACACTGTATGCCCTGCTACTTGCTCATCGAGACCTGAAAAAATACAATCTCAAGTCCGTGCGTTTCTGCATTTCAGGCTCGGCACCGCTCCCGCCGGAGGTACAGAAGAAGTGGTTGGAAGTCACGGGCGGGGTCCTCGTTGAAGGCTACGGGCTCACAGAGTCTTCACCCTGTACCCACTGTAACCCGCTTGACAGATCAATGAAGACGGTCAAAATAGGCAGTATCGGATTGCCATGGCCCGACACTGATGCAAAAATCATGGACATTGAAACAGGCGAAAAGGAACTTGGAACAGGCGAAGTTGGAGAGCTTGTGGTCAAGGGCCCACAAGTCATGAAAGGCTACTGGAAAATGCCTGAAGAAACCGCCACCGTTCTCAGAGGTGAATGGCTCTACACCGGCGACATCGGAAAGATGGATGAAGACGGATACTTCTACATCACCGACAGGAAAAAAGACCTCATAAAATACAAGGGCTACAGCGTTTATCCTCGCGAAATCGAAGACGTGCTCTACGAACACCCCGCTGTAAAACTCTGCGCCGTAGTAGGCAAACCTGACGCAATAGCTAGTGAGATACCTAAAGCATTCGTCGTGTTGAAGGACGGAGCAACTGCATCCGAAGAGGAGATCAAGAAGTTTGTGAACGAAAAACTTGCACCCTACAAGGCAATAAGAGAACTGGAATTCCGAAAAGAGCTACCAATGACATTAGTGGGGAAGGTTCTGAGAAGGGTTCTTCAGGAAGAAGAGAGGCAGAAACTGGCAAAGAGCTGACGCGCACCAGGTACCAATCATGATGGCTCGCTCAGCTTCTTACCCGTTTTCTTTGTCCATTCGCTAATCGGGATCGCGAACTGCCTTTCCACGTTGGGCCTATGTATGCTATTGTAGGTGCAGAATGACCGCACCTTCATGTCGGGCGTCACGTAATGGATAGCACATCTCTGAACTCTTTCTAGGTCAAAGTTCCAAACGTCCTGAAAATGCATAATCCCAATCATCACTATTCTTCGCATGAAATCTCCCAACGCTTCATAGCTTCCCTTGGTAATAACGTTCCTGATCAATCCTCGCACAAAGTCAGACTTCGCCATCGGCAAAAGCTTGAGCATCTTCAATTTGGCCATCGTCTTCTTGCCCTTCGCGCCAGAATAGTAAACGTCCCAGAACACTTCGGCAAATCTGTCCACGTCTACATAGTTCATTATGGGCTTATACGAACCATCTTTGTCCACAACTAGAAATGTAGCTGCTCCGCACATAGGATGCATCGTAAAATCCGGATACACTTTGTTCCTGATGACACCCATTCCCTTTGTCATTGGAACTGGCCAATCCACCGGCCTCCAATCCCACTTTGAAACAACTCCGTTGGTCTGCTCCTCAATTTCCTTGATCGCGTCAGGGATGGTTATCCGCAGCTTTCGCATTTCG
>JBGPBD010000063.1:0-4750 GCA_041481045.1 Bathyarchaeia archaeon
AAGGACATTGAAGCCTTTCTTTTTGTTGGCGGCGGACGATTTCATGCTCTGGGAGTAGCGTTGTCAACCTCGAAACCGACGATTGTCGCTGACCCGTATGATAACCGAGCTTTCTCCGTCGACGACGAAGCGGACCGAGTTCTCAGGCAACGATGGAGAAGCGTAGAAGAAGCCCAGAAAGCGAGGAATTTCGGAATTCTGATTGGATTAAGACCAGGGCAGAAGAATCTGGAGCAAGCATTGCAGATAAAACGGAAACTTGAAGAAAAAGGAAAGAACGCTTGCATGTTTGCCATCAGAGAAGCTACGTCAGAAGCACTTTCGGAGTTTCCAACGATAGAGGCCTACGTGAACACTGCTTGTCCAAGGCTGTCAATCGAAGATGCTCAGAGATTCAGAGTCCCCGTACTCTCAAAGAACGAGGCTCTAGTGATTATCGGTGAAGTGTCTTGGGAAGACTTATGCAAAAGAGGATTATTCGAAAACTAGATTTGGAAATGCTGCTTTCTCGCGTAGAACCACATCCAAACCCCAAACCTGATATTGAACAGTATACCATCCCCGCTGACGTTGCAGCAGCGATGCTTCACTTTGCTGCGTACACAAATGGTGACATTGTAGGCAAATCAGTTTTGGATCTGGGATGCGGCACTGGAAGGCTGGCCTTAGGTGCAGCTTTTCTAGGGGCAAAAAGCGTTGTAGGGGTGGATGTGGACATAATGGCCATCAAAAAGGCTTCTGAAAATGCACTGAAAATAGGTCTTGAGAAGAAGGTGGATTGGCTCGCCTCTGATGTGGATGTTGTTTGTGGAAACTTCGACACGGTTGTGCAGAATCCGCCATATGGAATACAAACTGTTAGGGCTGACAGGAAGTTTCTTGAAAAAGCCTTAGAGGTCGGGAAAACGATATATTCGCTTCATAAAAGCCAACGCAAAAGCGTCGCCCTTTATAGGATGCTGAAGGCTAGTCCTCAAGGTTTCGTGGCTGTCACTCCTGATCGTTTCTTGGAGCGGTTTATCGAAGAGCGAGGCCGAAAAATCAAAGGAGTCTATGCTGTGATTATGTCAATTCCACACATGTTCAGTTTCCACACGAAGAGGAAACACGAGTTCATAGTTGACCTGTACGTAATAGATGGTTGACACACATTGGGATAGCAATCCTCAACTATTCACAATAGCGCGTTTGGACCCATGTGGCACTAGCGTTGCAGAATCAAGAATAGCTTCAGCAATCAACGAATCAAAAGGTTTATTGAGAGGCTTCGAAAACTACAGTTATAACTCGAAGCATAACGATTACATTTAATGTACACTTGAAAGCTAGACTGTACGAGTACATGAAGAATAGAAAAAGGGAATTTGAATGAGTTCAAAAACAGTTGAACAAAAAGGCGGGGAACTTGTGGTGCCCGGCGAACGTTTAGGCGTGATTGAAGAGTACGTCCCCGATGCGGGGACTTTCGTGAAAGATGGGGTCATCTATTCCAAGGTTGTTGGCAGGTCCATGCTTGACCTTGCGACCAGGTGTGTTTCAGTTCGCCCTGAAGGTCGCAGCCTTTTGGTTCCTCAAGTCGGCAGCACCGTGATAGGTCAAGTCACAGGAGCTCAGCCTGAGAATGCTAACGTGCGAATCTTAGAAGTGGATGGCAAGCGGCTTTCAGGGGTCTTCATTGGCGTTCTGCATATTTCTGACGTGCATCTAAGGTACGTTGACTCTATGTCTGAAGTCTGCAAGGCCGGCGACATCATAAGGGCCAAGATCATCAGTGACAAGAATCAAGCTTATCACCTGTCGACTAAAGACAAGGATTTAGGCGTCATCTACGGTTTCTGCTCAAACTGCGGAACCACTTTGGAGTCTAGAAGGCAAGGCATGAGCTGCCCCAAGTGTGGGCGAATTGAAACAAAGAAGATCGCGTTTGATTATGGAAAAGCATCGGTCTTGTAGAAGGAGGATGCGTTGATGAAGATTAATGTTTTGAACAAGACTCCAGACGAGCTGAAATTGGAAGTTGAAGGTGTTGGGCACACGCTCTGCAATCTGCTTCAAAAAATGATTTTGGAAGAGGAGAACGTTGACTTGGCGGGCTATGATATTCCTCATCCGATGACTCAAAAGGCAATAGTCTACGTGCGCACGAAGGGCAAGTCGAAACCTGAGGAGGTTCTGAAGCATGCGGCTGCGAAGGCACGTGAACTGAATAGCACGTTCGGCAAGGAATTTGAGAAAGCCCTCAAGAAAGCTTGATTCTGTTCATTATCGTTTTAAGAAGTTCGCTGAAGCCTTCGGCTAGATTATCGCTCTTTTCTAGAATCGCTACAGCTTCGTTCATGGCGACGCAGTCATGTAGCCATGCATACACTATCAGCGCTTCGGCAGAATCAGCTAAGACGTGACTGGAAACGCTTGATGGAACATATGGTCTTAATCCGGCTCTTCTGAGCCCCTCGGCAAGCAAGCTGCCTTTGACTTTTGTGCCAGAGGGTCGGCCTCTCTTGTTTGACAAGGCTAGCGAATATATGAGATTGACGTATGCATCGCCGAGTGATGCTAATGCATGGTCTGTCAGAACTTCAGTCAAGCTGCTATATGTCCTTATGAAAGACAAGGCTCTGCCAGGCTTCTTCATGCTAAGCACGTCGGCTACTTTTGTCTTCATGACTGTAGATATTTTGAAGTTTGGGAATGAATCGGCCAGTCTTTCTCTGATAGTCGAGATATTGACTGCCGAAGCGCTTCTCTAGCAGCTTTTCCTCCCGAAAGGTGACTCGGAAATAGCCAGGAATTGCAGCAAGGGGAATCAGGGTCAGCCAACTTGGCCAAATGGCGAAAAGACCGATGAACATGAAAAAATAGGCGAGATAAGACGGATGACGCACGTATCTGTATGGGCCCCATGTGACGAGTTTGTGGCTGTCTCGCATCTCCCATGAGGTCGCGTATTTTCCGCGTGCGATCACGCTCCACGGGAACGTGATGTATCCGATCGCGGTGAGAACCAAGCCCATGGCGTCCGCGAGGAGAGTCAGTGTAATCGGAAGGCTGAAAGTGGAAAAGGTCGTTAATGAGAGGAGATTAGTCAAAACGAGAAACACGTATGTCGCGGCTTCGAGGAAATAGACGAATGTGCCAAAAGCCGCTAAGCCCACAATGAGGCCCGAGGGCCAGTCAATCTCTGCATGTGCTTTCGTGCTTTTCTCAGGTTTGTGTGCTACTAGAATGTTGTGCAAGTTGATTGAGAAAAACGATGCCAGGCAGATTGCGAGGAAATAGGCTATGATGGTTTCCATCAGCATGGTGTTAGTTGACCATGTTGTCAACTTATAAATCTATATGCGTTTATGCTTTCTGACGGTATTGAGGTATTGTTTTGGCATGCAAGAGGTTTCGCATTGTTAAGACTGAGATTCGTGTTCTAGGAGTTGATGATGGAGTGTTCACTCCTCACGTGAAGGGGTTCGCCCTAATTGTTGGGGTTGTTTTTCGTGGTGGATACTGGCTTGACGGCGTGATGCATACACGGGTGAAAGTTGATGGGTTGGACGCCACGCGCAAGATAGCTTCTATGATACTCAGCTCTCCGCATTATAAGCAGCTTAGGGTGATAATGCTCAACGGAGTAACGTGCGCCGGTTTCAACGTCATTGACGTCAGGAAACTCAACAGGAAAACGAAGCTTCCAGTTATGGCCGTCACTCGGGCAAAACCGAACTTTGCAGAGATTCGGCAGGCGTTGAAGAATTTGCCGCATCGCGAAGAACGTTGGAAGGCCATACAAGGAACAGGGGAGCTGTTCGAAGTATGTACAAGAAGCAAGGGCGCCAAGGTTTATGTGCAAGTGTCGGGGATTTGCGAGGATGACGCTAGAAAGATCTTGAAGATGACTTCTACGAGGAGCAACATTCCTGAGGCGTTGCGAGTCGCTCATCTGGTTGCTTCTGGAATCAGCATGAAGAGCGCTTAGCGTTAATCTTTATTGCAGTAAGAAAAGGTTTAAAAGAGACTCTGCTAAGGGGAAAACAATCGGACGATGGAGCTTACTAGTATGGAATTTTGTCCTAAATGTGGGTCTCGTCTTGTGCCGAAGAAGGGAAAGGCCGGCAAGGAAGCCGCTTTAGTGATGGTATGTCCGAAGTGTGGCTACACGAAGCGGGCGCCTGAGAAGAAGGTTGAGCCCAAAGTCGCAAAGGTCATGCAGCCTAATCCTCGGCAACTTGTGGCAGTGATCGGTAAGGAGGAGCAGAAGCTTCGAACGTTGCCCACCGTCAGGATCGAGTGTCCGAAATGCGGTAACAATTTGGCTTACGTTTGGCAGGTGCAAACTAGAGGTGCAGACGAATCTTCAACGCAGTTCCTGCGCTGCACGAAATGTGAGTACACGTTTAGAGAATACTCGTAAGCAATGAGTTCTAGCAAGCAGGCTGATTAGTTTACACCTCTGCTTAGTTATTGCTCGGTTTTGAACTGACGCTTCAGGGTTTGAATGTTGAAGTGTGATTTTCCATGTTGCCGAGAGTCGTAAGTTAGTCTCGACTTTGTCTTTCAATGGTTTCGGCTGTTCCGGAGAGTAGTTGGCTTCGGCGTGGCGCGTGTGTTTTGCCCGTTTGAGGGCATAGTGAGGCTTTCTTTGAAATGTTCTTTGGGTGCGCGTGTTGAACCTGCGTTTCAATTTTTGAATGTTGAATTTTGATTTTCCATGTTGGCTGAAGGTAGTACTTTGGGAATTTCTTTCCTGTTTTTTTGG
>JBGPBD010000064.1:0-4732 GCA_041481045.1 Bathyarchaeia archaeon
CGAGTTAGCTTATTCGAGAATCTCGATTGAATCAACTTTCCCGTCGCTGTCAAGATCAAAGCCCTGAATGACCGTGGCAAACGTGTCCTCTACATGATAGTTTTCCAGTGTCTTCTTCCAGAAGTTCGTTAGAGCCAGGACACATGCCTTTGTGCCAACCGCCTTGTTTCCGGCTAATACTATGACCTTTTTAGTGCTATCCCAGGGGTTCGTGATCTTCGCTACTAATCCTGCCGTGTCTGCAGTGTAGGCGCGTGAGGTTTCTCCTGAAATCAATCCGCCCAGCAGGAAACCGTCCTGCGAAGGCTGCATGTTAAACCTTATCGGCAAATTCTCATTGACTTCTTGAGTAAGGACGTTAGTTCCGGGTCCTCCGACAAGGATGAGGTTGTTTCTTTCTTCCTTCTCTGCTTTCATGTCAACGTCAAGCTTTATCGCAAATTCATCAGGCATCTTGGCAAATTGCCCCAGAAAGAATGTTAGGTAAGAAGCATAGTGTCCGTCTCTTGCGCTTGTTCTGAAGGGCCCGTGCGGTGTTGGGCTGCCGACAACGATTTTTCCTTCGAAAGTTCCGTCTTGCCTGATGAATTCATTGAAGAACTCTTGGATTTGTTTGTCCATGCTCAAGAGTGACAGTTTTGTTATCGTCTTGTATTCGTTTGGAAGCTCTACGCCGTATGCTGATGAAACCGGCTTGTAGTACTTTGCGATTGCTCCTTTCTTTTCCTCTTCTCTAACGACGGCTATTGCTCCTGCCTTTGCCAGTTTTCTCATGTGATAGTAGACTTTCTGTTCGTGGACGCCGAGCTTCTTCGCCAGCTCTAGTGGGTACATTTCTTTTTCAGAAAGCATGACTAGGATTTTCCAGCTCAGCTCTCCCAAGATCATTCTTAGCTTCTGGGGGTCTTTCATTATTGCTATTTCCTTGACTCGTTGCACTTCATTTTCTTCTTGCAGCAGCAGTTTCTTGTCCATCTCTTTTCATGAACATAAAACACGCATCCATTATTAAAATTTTCATTATGGTATCTTTGGACAGACGGAGCGAATCACCATTATAAGATTTCTTTTAATGCTTTTCAGGAAACTGTGAAAACTCGGGTAGGAACCAAGCTTTTGCAGATTTAGAGTTTGAAAGTTTTTTTAGAACTAAAAATCTTCTGCTAAAAATGCTTATTACTGCCGGAGAGGCTTGAATACGACCTACAGAATCGAAAGCTTAGCGACGAGGTCTAGAAATGTGCGGCATATTTGGATGCATCTTGAAGGATGGAAACGTTGCGCCCATAATCCATGCGGCTTTGAAGAGACTTGAATACCGTGGTTATGACTCTGTAGGCGAGGCCACGATATTCGATCGTAGACTTTTTCTGAAGAAAGACCAGGGCAAGATAGATGATGTTCATAATTCGCGTAACTTAGATGACTTGCCTGGAAGCATGGGCATTGGTCATACACGGTGGGCTACTCACGGCGCACCCCTAGAAGTTAACGCGCATCCACATGTTGATTGCAGCGGGCAAATCGCTCTTGCGCATAATGGCATTATTGAGAACTTTTCTGAATTGAAGGAAGAACTTGAGAATCGTGGTCACAATTTCAAGTCCAAAACCGACACCGAGGTTATAGTGCATCTTATAGAGGAGACTCTGAAAGCTAACCCTTCACTGGGCTTGGCTGGCGCTGTTCTCGAAAGCGTGAAAAGGCTTGAAGGTTCATACGCGATAGCTGTGATTTCAACGAGCGAGCCTGACCAGATAGTTTGTGCTAGACAAGAGAGTCCGCTTGTTTTGGGAGTGAATGAAAACGCAGTTTATTGTGCCTCAGATATAACTGCCTTTTTACCACTAACAAACAGAGCTGTCGTGGTCGATGAGGGAGAGCTCGTCACGCTCTCGTTGAAGGGCGTTGAAATCAAGAAGATAGGCGACTCAAAGCCCGTTTTGCGCGAACCCATCGTCATAGACTGGGCACCTGAAATGGCCATCAAGCAGGGGTATCCTCATTTCATGATCAAAGAGATTCACGAGCAACCTGACTGTTTAAGGAATACGCTAAGGCTGCAGGAGCACTATCTTGATTTGATGGCCACTTTTCTAGACAGGGCACGTGAAGTCTATCTTGTGGCTTGCGGAACATCCTATCATGCCTGCCTGGCAGCTTCATACATGTTCTCTAAGCTTGCATTCCTAGGGACGTATCCTGTGATAGCGTCTGAGTTTATTGAGCAGCATGGTAAATCAGTTAACATTGACAGTACGATCTTGGCTGTCAGCCAGTCAGGCGAGACGGCTGACACTCTGGCTTCTGTTAACGTGGCTCGCCAAAGAGCTGCTACAGTTCTCGGATTGACTAATGCCATTGGTTCAACTCTGACAAGGGTCTCAAGAGTCTATATAGGCCAGCAGTCTGGTCCAGAAATTGGGGTGGCGGCCACTAAAACCTTCACCTCGCAGCTTTCGGTCCTCGCTCAACTGGCGTTGAGACTCGCAAAGAAAAGAGGCAAGATCTCACAGGACGAAATGGATTATCTGGCTGAAAGACTATGCAAGCTGCCTGAAACGGTTGAAACCATAATCAAAACTCAAGAAGAGAAAGTGAAGCAGATTGCCAAGAAATACAGAGATGCAAGGAATTTCTTCTTCCTTGGTCGCGGTATAAGCACGGCTACGGCCTATGAGAGCAGATTGAAACTCATGGAGATTGCCTACGTTCCTGCAATTGCATTTCCAGCCGGAGAAAGCAAACATGGTCCTATAAGCCTGATTGAACCGGGTTTTCCTGTAGTTTTCATCTGTCCGAAAGACGAAACTCACAGGACATTGATTGGCAACATTATGGAAATGAAGGCAAGAGGAGCATCCATACTCGCAGTCACAGAAGAAGGCGATGAAGAAATAAAGCGATTGGCTGACGATTACATTGAGGTTCCCAAAGGCATCCCTGAAGCCTTGTCGCCCATTTCATTTGTTGTTCCAATGCAGCTTCTGGCATACTACATGTCTGTTGAGAGAGGCCACAACCCTGACATGCCAAGAAACCTTGCAAAATCAGTTACAGTGAAGTAGGGACACTCCAACTCGTCGCTTTCGAGACCCATGTTCCAGTTTTATCCTACATATTGTAATTGCAGATACGTTAAAAACATGGCGGTATCTATCTATATCGGTGCCTCGATTTGGAGAATACTGATTGGGAAAGACTAGTTGATGGTCTCATAAGAGAAGGGATTCTTCGGTCGCCGAAGGTTATCAGAGCTATGCGTTCGGTGCCTCGCACCAAGTTCCTGCCAGAAAACATGCAGTCCTACAGCACCACGGATACGCCGCTTCCGATTGGTTGTGGGCAGACGATTTCCGCGCCACATAGCCTCAGCTTAGCGCGTGGCTAGGCGAAACATGGTTTCAATAATGAATGAAGCCCTACAATTGGAAATGGGTCACAGGGTTCTGGAGGTCGGGGCAGGTTCAGGCTGGCACGCTGCAACTATAGCGGAGATAATAGCGTCTAGAGACGCGCCTAGAAGCAACTGGGGGCACGTCTACACTGTAGAGATAGTGCGGGAATTGGCTGATCTTGCAAGAAAAGCAATCATGAAGGCTGGATACGGCGATCGAATAACGATAATACCAGGAGACGGCTCAATGGGTTTCGCTCAAGAGGCTCCATATGACAGGATTATCGTGACAGCCGCAGCACCAGATGTCCCCAAACCGCTGATTGAGCAGTTGAAACCTGGAGGAATCATGCTTATCCCCGTCGGAAATATGTCTCTGTTCCAGAGTCTCATGAGAATCACTAAGGAGAGCGCCGGGAAAATTAGGGAAGAAAATCTGGGCGGCGTGGCTTTCGTTCCGCTAACTGGGCGGTATGGCCATGCGGCCTAGACCTATTGTATTGAGAGTTTTTCTTTGTAGGCTTGCAAGTCGAGGAATCCGTGTCCGCTTATGTTCATGCATATGACTTTTTCTTGTTTGGCTTTTTCAGTTTTTAGCGCCTCATCTATTCCAGCGCGCACAGCATAGCTTGATTCTGGCGCGATCAGCCATCCTTCTGTTTGGAGGAACGTTCTTGCGGCTTCAAAGATCGCTTTTTCGTTTGCTGGGTAGGCCACAGCTGTAAGAAGATTGTGGTGTCGAAGGGCGCTCATCAGAGGTGCTGCAGCATGATAGCGTAAACCGTCTGCCCTTATGGGAGACATCTCGGTCTTGTGTCCGAGCGTGTACATCTTTAGCAGAGGCGTGTGTTCTGCCACATCGCCGAAGTCGTAGCGGTACTCGCCTTTGACAAGATTCGGCGCGGCCTCTGATTGGGCTGCGAGGAATTCACACTGCCGCTTTTTTTGAAGGACCTCGCCGGCGAATGGCAGGGCGATGCCTCCGAAGTTTGAACCTCCTCCTAGACAGCCTACGAGTAAGTCGGGAGAATCATCGGCAAGCTCGAACTGTTTGATGGTTTCTAGACCAATTACTGATTGGTGTATGAGCACGTGGTTCAATACGGAGCCCAAACAGTAGACGCTTCCTGCGTGGCTTTCAGCATATTCCAGACCTTCAGAAACGGCTATGCCAAGTGATCCTTGGTGAACAGGATTTTTGCTTAGGAGTTGTCGTCCAACGGCTGTTTCCCTGCTCGGTGAAGCGAACACTTCTGCCCCCAGCAGTTTCATCAATGTTCGTCTGTCTGTCTTCCAGTTGTGAACGGCCCTGACCCAGAAGACTACGCAGTCAAG